>CAZYJA010000092.1:1330-9395 GCA_964647245.1 uncultured Syntrophomonas sp.
GGTTCCGGCCATTTGTTTATAGCGCTCCTTTAAACGGGGGAACCTGGTAAAAACCGTTTCCATATCCAGGGCTATTTCTTTTTTATCTTTGCGCAAATAAGCTCCCATTTCCAAGTTCTCCAAGACTGACATGGATTGGAATACCCGGCGCCCTTCCGGAACATGGGATATTCCCATGGCTACAATCTTCTCCGGAGCTACTTTGCTAACCTCTGTATCTTTATAAATTACTGACCCATTGCGAGGCCTGAGTAATCCCGATATAGTTTTGAGGGTGGTGGTTTTGCCCGCTCCATTGGCCCCAATAAGGGTTACAATTGTTCCCTTTTCAACTTCCAGCGACATGTTTTTGAGGGCATGAATCGCGCCATAGAAAACGTCGATTTCTTTTACTTGCAGCACTAAATTACCTCCTCTCCCAGATATGCTTCAATGACTTGTTTATTATTGCGTATTTCTTCCGGCTTGCCCTCGGCAATTACCTGTCCATAATCCAAAACGTAAATGCGCTCACATACTCCCATAACCAGGGACATGTCGTGCTCTATTAATAATATGGAGAGGTTAAAATCCTTCCTTATCCATTGGATCAGTTGCATTAGATCCTGGGTCTCCTGAGGATTCATTCCCGCCGCCGGTTCATCCAGGATCAGCATAGTGGGTTTGGTAGCCAAGGCTCTGGCTATCTCCAGCCGTCGTTGTTCGCCATAGGGCAGGCTGGACGCAATCTCGTCCTTTTTGTGATCCAGTTTAAATATTTCCAAATATTCCCGAGCCTTGGCTTCTATCTCCATTTCACCCCGGAAAAACCCTGGGGTTCTCGTGATTGCGCTTAAAAATCCATACGGAACATCTTTATGGAAAGCTACCCGGACATTATCCAGCACCGTTAAATCCCGGAACAGGCGAATATTTTGAAAGGTCCGGGCAATGCCTTTTTTACATATATCGTAAGGTGGTAGTCGGTCCAGGCTTTGTCCGGCAAAATTGATGCTGCCCTGATCCGGCTTATATACCCCCGTGATCAGATTAAACACCGTGGTTTTCCCGGCTCCATTTGGACCAATCAATCCTACCAGTTCATTTTTTTCCAAATTAAAGTTGAAATTAAGGACGGCACTTAGTCCGCCAAAGGACTTATGCAGGTTTTTTATCTCCATTAGGCTCATTTTTTTTCACCCCACAATCGGGACAGGCTCTTGCGGCCCAGTTCTTTATTGCCCATTAATCCTTGCGGGCGATAGATCATTACGATGATTAATATTAGTGCATATAAAATCATTCTAATGGCGGGAAACGACTGTAAGGCAGCGGTTAAGCTGGTGATAAAGATGGCGGCGATTACGGCCCCGGTAGTGCTTCCCAACCCGCCTAAAACAACCATGACTAATATATCAAAGGATTTCAAGAAGTTGAAGGTATCGGGCTTAATAATGTAAAAGTAATGCGCGTATAAAGCGCCAGCCAGTCCGGCAAACATAGCCCCAATTACGAATGCCAATACTTTGTAACGGGTGGTATTTATACCCATTAATTCAGCCGCTACTTCATCTTCCCGAACTGATATAATGGCTCGGCCATAACTGGAATTGACCAGGTTTATAATAACGACCAGGGTTAAGATGGTTGATCCAAACAACCAGGCCCAGGTGGTATACTTCTCAATGCCCATAATGCCTGACGGACCACCTACGTAATCAATGTTTTGCAAAACAACCCGGATGATTTCCCCAAATCCCAGGGTGGCGATTGCCAGGTAATCGCCTTTTAATCGCAGGGTCGGCACTCCTATTATGAATCCCGCCAGAGCTGCGATTGTGCAGGCTGCTATCACTCCCAGCACAAATGGCTGATCCAGCCGGTTGGTCATAATTACCGACACATATGCTCCCACCGCCATAAATCCTGCATGTCCCAGGGAGAGCTGTCCGGTGAAGCCGTTAATCAAATTCAGGCTGACCGCCAGAATAATGTTTATACACATGGAGGTAAGGTTGATCTCATAATATTGTTCAAGTAAACCGGTACTTATTAAATATTGGATCAGCGTAAACAATGCCGCCAGCGCTGCTACTTCGATTATGAACCTAACCCCAGTTTTCTTGCTTGCTTCTATCTGCATCTGTTTCACCTACACTTTTTCCCCGGTATTTTTGCCAAATAAACCGGTGGGCTTTAATAGTAGTATCAATATAAGTACCCCAAAAGCAACTGCATCGCGATATAGACTACTGCCATAACCGCTTACCATGGTCTCCAGGATTCCCATCAGAAATCCTCCCACCATCGCACCGGGGATAATGCCAATCCCGCCCAGAACTGCTGCTACGAAAGCTTTTAACCCAGGTATGATACCCATTAGTGGATTTACGGTGTTGTAGTATACGCCTATCATTACTCCTGCTGCCGCTGCTAGCGAGGAGCCAATGGCAAAGGTAATGGAAACGGTTCGGTCCACACTAATTCCCATAAGTACCGCTGCTTCCTGATCCTCAGATACCGCTCGCATCGCCTTGCCGGTTTTGGTCCTCCTGATAATATACTGCAATATGATCATCAGAATAACTGCCGATACAATTACAAACAGGTCTTTATTGGAAACCAGGATTCCCATCCAGTCATAATTTTTAACCGGGAAAGCAGTTTCCGGGAACACTCTTTGCGCCGGCCCCAGCAGGAACAGGGTCGTATATTCCAGAAACAAGGATACACCTATAGCCGTTATTAGCGCAGCTATGCGCGTGGAATTGCGTAAGGGTTTATAGGCAATTTTTTCTATAATAACTCCTATAATGGCACAGGCTAACATGGCATATATCATAGCTACCAATATGTTGCTGCCCAGCACCGAAAGTGAGAAGAATCCCACATATGCTCCGACCATCATTATATCGCCGTGTGCGAAATTTATTAATTTTATTATCCCGTAAACCATGGTATATCCCAGCGCTATCAATGCATAGATGGCTCCGAGGGATAAACCATTAATTAGTTGTTGGATGAATTCCTGCAAGCTAGACACGTCCTTTTGCAACTTTATATGGCAAAGAGAGGGGCACAACCCTCTCTTTGCTCCCTTATTCTACTACGGCTGAACTCTGGTCTTCATTACCTGCTTGCCATCTTTGTATTCGATTATGATACCAGCTTTAATCGGGTTATGATTAGCATCGATGGTCATCTTACCGGTAACCCCAGTGAAGTCTTTGACCTTGGCCAGGGCGTCTTTGATCTTTTCTGGTTGGGCTTCCCCAGCGTCCTTAATTGCCTGAACGAGTAATTGTACTGCATCGTAGCCCAGAGCGTTAAAGGAATTAGGGGCCTTGTCGCTGTACTTGGCTTTGAAATCGCCAACGAATTTTACTACCTTGGCATCCTTGTCTTCAGCTGAGAAGTCACTAGTCAGATAAGTGTTATTAAGGTTGGCTGCCCCGGCTACCTTTACCATGTCATCGGAAACCCATCCGTCACAGCCGCCTATGGGACAAGTTATGCCCAGATCACGGGCCTGTTTGATTAGAGGAGCCACTTCTTGATAGTAACCAGGGACGTATATAAAGTCGGGGTTGGAACTCCTAATCTTCGTTAATACGGCTTTGAAGTCCCGGTCATCTTTAACAAATCCTTCTTCAGCGACTATTTTCCCGCCCTTTTCTTCGAAGGTCTTTTTGAAGTATTGGGCCAATCCTTTGGCATAATCAGTGGAACTGTCTTTGAAAATCACCGCATTTTTGGCTTTCAGATCGGTGGCTGCAAAATTCGCCATCAGGGTTCCCTGGAAGGGGTCTATAAAACATACCCGGAAAATATAATCTTTAATTTTGTTGGTCTTTTCGTCTACGGTCACATTAACTGCAGTTGCGGCTGGCGCAATCAGAGGAATTTTATTCTCCATCATAATCGGAGTGCTGCCTGCTACATCCCCGCTGGTCAAAGGACCAATCTGGGCTACTATTTTCTGACCTACCAGAGCGGAGCTAATGCTCATCGCTTCGTCGGCGGCCGATTTACAGTCTTTTACGATAGGTTCCAGTTGTTGTCCCAGAACGCCACCAGCAGCATTAATCTGCTCGATCGCTAATAATGCTCCATCCCGGGCATCGGTTCCATATGTAGCTGCCCCACCGGATAATTCAACGTTAAGACCTACTGGAATTTTGCCGCCAGCAGCTGGTGGCGCAGCCTTATCGGGAGCCTTGGAAGCGCAGCCCGCGATAACACTGAACATGAATACCATTACCATCATAATTGCTAGTTTTTTACTAATCTTCCCTTTCAATTGAATACCTCCTTATTTTTTCTCAATGTCAAGACCTGTCTACTGAATGCATTGCACCTCCCCTACGCTTTGTTAGCGACTCGGTTGATATTTTACCCTTATATCTCCGACCCTGCGAGTGAAATGCGTTCTATCATAGTATTCTATCAATGGTAGTGCATATTTGCGAGAAGTATCTAAAATGTCTCGCGCCGTGGCCAGAGAAAGCTCCTTCTCCCGAGCGAAATATTCACTTAATAGTTCCTGTCCACTTTCTATCGCGGCTTTGGAAAAATATAAGCCTTCGTTTATTTTAACTAATTCACCCTGCTCGGCTAAATAAGCAATGACTTCGCCCAGCTCTTCATCCTGTATTTTCAACTTCAGCCTGATCTCTTCCAGCCCGGGCGGCATAAATAAGCTATCCTTCATTATAGTACTTATCGCACCAATAATCTGCTTTTCTTTTTCACCAGGTGCGGGTCGCAAACCCGGTATTCCTACCAGACTGTTATTGGTAACGAGTCGGCCTTCCTCTTCCAGATATTTCAGCATGGCATTGAATACTTTGGGATTAATTTTGCCAAACAGTCGACTCCTCATGTCTTCTTTAGGGTACCCGGATCGTAGCGGGTATTTTTCTTGATACCGAGTGATGGTGGCAACTATTTGCTCGTAAATTGTTCCCAAAACTTCATTACTTAGATAATAACTGCCTTTTTTACTTATATCCACCACTTTTTCATCTTCCAGCAGTTGATTAATTTCCTGGATGATGGCTGGCTCGGTACTGCCAGTTCGCTTAGCTAATTCTGCGATGCTAAGTGGTTCCTGGGTCGAAGTCTCTAATTCATGCAATACCACATCGTAGAGACTGCCTTCTTCTTTTACCGCTAAATCATTTAAGACCTCTTCCCGGTATCTTTTCTGGTGCGGAGCGTTAGGATCAATAATAATGCCTCCACCGATGGTATCAACGGGGGAGTAATATCGTATTACAAATGGATCGCCTTTGTAGGCTACCACTGGTTTTTCCATGACAATTTGAACATAGGCTTCCTCGCCCGGAATCAGTTCATCTCGATCCAGGAGCACCACTCGGCCCAGGGTCTCATCGGTTCCCAGATGAAACCTGACCCGATTCCAGTTTCTCAGAGTACGCGTGCTATTGCTTAAGAGCCTTAGTTTGGTATCCACCCGATAACTGGGGGATAGATATCCGCTGCTGGCGATCAAATAGCCTCTTTTAATCTCGCTGACCTCGATGCCCTGCAAATTTACCGCCACCCTTTGCCCTGCGTAGGCGGTGGTTACCTTTTCATTATGTACATGCAGGGTTCGCACTTTTACTGCCTTCTGGGTTGGCATCAGTTCCAGAACATCCCCCACGTGGATTTGTCCTGACCAAAGGGTACCGGTTATTACGGTCCCAAAACCCGCTATCGTAAATACTCGGTCTATGGGCAGTCGAGCCTGTCCCACGATTGATTTTTCTATAACCGTAGCAGCTACCTCTTCAATGGTGGCCAGCAATTCGGAAATACCCTCGCCAGTGACGGCCGAAACCGCTATAATGGGACACCCTTTTAATACGGTGGTATCAATGTATTCTCTTATTTCATCTTCAACTAACATCAGCCATTCTTCATCTACCATGTCCATTTTGGTAATTACCACGATGCCCTTATCTACACCCAGCATTTCAATAATATCGGCATGTTCACGGGTTTGTGGCATTACTCCTTCGTCGGCTGCGATGGTAAACAAAACCATGTCGATTCCGAATGCGCCCGCCAACATATGGCGAATAAAGCGTTCATGGCCGGGTACATCTACAATCGCCGCTTTTTGTCCCCCCGGCAGATTGAATGGGGCGAAGCCTAGTTCGATAGATATTCCTCTTTGTTTCTCCTCTTTGAGCCGGTCGGTCTCTATGCCCGTCAGTCTTTTAACCAGAGTGGTTTTGCCATGATCAATGTGCCCCGCGGTTCCGATGATTAGCCTCTTCATCGCTTGCCTCCCGATCCTTGTGCCCAAGTCTCTAGGGCTTTTTTTATCGCTCCGACCAGGACCCGGGCATCCCCCGGCAGCAGAGTACGTATACTTATCAGCATTTTATCGTCCTGCTTGCGGGTAAGCACTGCGGGATTCATAGTCCGTAACTGTTTGCTGACCTTTTCCAGTAGGTTTTCCTTTAACCCTATTTGCACCCCATACCCAGGCATTGTATAGGTAGGATAGGCCCCTCCGCCTATCATATCGGCAGTTTCTATAACATTTATCGCGTCAATGCCTTCAATACCCTTAAGCTGCGCCGCTAATTCCGCACCAAGCATTTCGGCCTGGTCCCTTAGGGCTTGCGGTGAGATAGTGATCATTCTAAGAATCGGTATCCCTTCGCACGGATTACCGCTAAGATATTCCAAAAGGGTACCTTCCAGGGCTGCTATGATAAGCTTATCCACCCGTAATGCACGGGTCAACTGGTTTTTCTTCATAGCGTCAAGGTATTTTTTGCCTCCCACGATAATGCCCGCCTGGGGACCGCCCAGGAGCTTATCCCCACTGAAACTGATTATATCCGCCCCGCAGTCCACACATTCCTGGACTGTGGGTTCATCTTTCAGTCCCCATTCTCCCATATCCTTCAGTATCCCGCTGCCCAGGTCATGCATTACCGGAATCTTCCGCTCCTGTCCCAGTTTAACCAATTCGCTTAGGCGTACCTCTTCGGTAAATCCAACTATTTTATAGTTGGAAGTGTGGGCTGAAAAAAGCAGCGCCGTATTCTCAGTAATGGCTGCTGCATAATCGGATATATAGGTCTTATTGGTAGAGCCTACTTCTACCAAACGGGCTCCACTGGCCTTCATAACTTCGGGTATTCTAAACGCGCCGCCAATTTCGATAAGCTGGCCGCGCGAAACAATTACCTCCTGATTCCGGGCCAGGCTGGTCAGTCCCAGCAGAACTGCCGCCGCATTATTATTAACCACCAATCCGGCCTCGGCTCCGGTGAGTCTGATTAATAGTTCTTCCACATGCCGGTAGCGCGATCCTCTTTCCCCGTTTTCCAAATCAAATTCCAGGTTATTATAATTCTGGCCCATCTCGGTCAAGTATTGCAGAGCCCTTTCACCCATAGGAGCTCGTCCGAGGTTAGTGTGCAGCACTACCCCGGTTCCGTTTATAACCTTTTGCAGGGTCCCCTGGCTGGCCTTGACGATCAATGTATCCAGCCGGTCCACTATCTTTTCGGTCAGTTCAGCCTTGCTGTATTCCTGACCAGTCCGTCGTAGTTCCTGCCGGCAATCCTCAACCGCCTGTCTCAGGTTGCTAATAATAAAGTCCCGATTATACCGGGTGCCAAATTCCTTGATTCGCGGTAAGGCTAGTATATCATCGATAGCGGGAATGTTCCTAAGATTAATCACCTTAAACCTCCTTGCCCCGGCTGAATAATTGAATTATTATAGGGGCGATCAAGAAATAAACTAGCCATTTACTCCGGTCTCTTCACCCCATACCTGGTTATCAAAGCCTGCGCTACGTCAAGTATGACTGCCGCTTTGCAACATTATTGGCGACTGCTGGGGAGCACCTATAGTACCCGAAGGGTGGGAGTACCCGCCGTGCCCGGAGAGTGACGCCTGGTCCAGCGCGAAATATCCCTCGGTCTATGCCTTATTTATTCCTTGGTCGCCCCCTATAGTATACCTCTACTCCCATTTCTTTTACAGTCCTATATAATAATGATTCCCCTGCAAAAACCCCTAAAAACCTCTCAACTTAGCAGGATAAATAGCT
>CAZYJA010000093.1:0-9379 GCA_964647245.1 uncultured Syntrophomonas sp.
AAGCGATAGAAAAGTGCTTGATTGTTCCGCATGATAAAATCTTAGGTGAAGTAATCATTTAACAGTACAAGACCGACAAATTTCAACTTAGCGAGCAAGCCACTTTCTATAATGAGCATTCTTCCACTTCATATTACGTCATTAGCAGCAATGGTTGGGGTATGTTAGCCATTGTATTGCAGATTAGAAAACGCAGCTTCGCATATGCGTACTGTCAAATTGGATTCAAAGGAGGAATAGAGATGAGCAAATGGAAATCTGCGCTCAAAGCGGATCCAATGGATTGGCTGCTGGAAGAGGAGAATCCTTCTGTACGCTATTTTACTTTAAAAGATATTTTAGACAGACCGGAAGATGATCCGGCAGTACAAGCTGCCAAACGGGAAATTATGCAAAACGGTATGGTATGCGACATTCTAAGCCAGCAACAGGAACCTGCTTATCTTCATACCTACCCCAGATTCTATACATATAAGTATAAAGGATTGGTTTGGTCATTGATTGTTCTCGCTGAAATGGGTGCAGAACTTAATCCACAGATCAAAGAACAATGTGAATATATACTTAATAATTCTCAAGAACCGCAAGATGGTGGTTTTTCACAGAATAGAGCCGCCAGGGCGACAGGCGGCAGAATGTCGGAAGTTATTCCCTGTCTGACCGGGAACATGGTATGGAGCCTGATTCATCTCGGCTATCTTGATGATCCGAGGCTGCAAAAGGGGATCGATTGGATTGTCCGGTTCATGCGTTATAACGACGGCGAAGAGAATGACCCGCAACTGCCGCCATATAACCGTTATGAAACGTGTTGGGGAGCTCATACTTGTCATATGGGTATTGTTAAGGCTATGAAGGCGTTGTGTGGGGTACCACCGGAAAGAAGGACAACAGAAATAAACCAAGCTATACAAAGGGCGGCTGAGTTTCTATTGATTCACCATATATATAAACGCAGCCACAATTTAAACCGAACATCCAAGCCCGGTTGGTTAAAGTTCGGCTTCCCATTAATGTATCAGACGGATGTGTTGGAGATATTGAATATTTTGACCGAGCTGGGATATAAAGACCACCGGATGGATGAAGCCATGAGGGTCGTTATAGCCAAGCAGGACGACATGGGCAGGTGGAAGACGGAAAATGCATACAACAGTGATCGGCTGCTGGTCCCCATCGGGCAGAAGGGTGAACCAAGCAAATGGATCACCCTTCGAGCAATGAGAGTATTGAAAAGATATTTGGCATAGGACCGTTTTGTTGTATTTCAAGGCCACCCTGTTCATCTATAAAGCTTGGCTAGCGCCGTTGCAAAATACATGCAATCATCATATTGATGGAAGCTGAAAGTGACATGAGGCCTGGATTCGAGTGAAAAGGGGCGTGGTTGTCGTCGCCATCGAAGAATTTGTGAAGGAGAGGCACATGTGAACAGACTAAATATGATTTGTTTAGGTGTTAGGAATATGGAGAAAGCAATTAAGTTTTATCGTGACGGACTTGGCTTTAAGACAGATGAAAAAGGCAACAATCCAGATGTGGTTTTTTTCAGCACATCCGGAACCAAGCTGGAATTATATCCTCTTGAGTTATTGGCGAAAGACATTAATAATGACAATCCGCCAGAGATTTCGTCTGGGTTTGGTGGTATTACTCTTGCCTATAATTTTTCCATGATATTGTAGGAAGCATTTTTGAATGGGTGGTTGTTGCGGTGGTTGGAGGCTTCATTATTGGTTTTTTGATTAGCTTTATTTATCTCCACCTAAGAGAAACTCGTAATATTTGAATAGGAGGCGCGTATTTTGAAGGCATTATGGAGAGCAACTGTATTTTTCTTAATATTATTTGTTACCGAAATGGGGGTAGCTCAACCGGTATCGGCTAGTGATAGCATAAGGATATTTATAGATCGGGTAGAGATTAATACAAGTTCAGCACCAATTATTATAGATGGTCGTTCTCAAATACCTATGAGATCAATTTTTGAAGCATTGGGTGCCAAAGTCGATTGGGATAATGAAACCAGCAAGGTAACTGCGACCAAGAATGATATTACAATAGAATTAACGATCGGTTCATCTGTCGCTTTTAAAAATAAACAACCAATATCACTGCAAGTACCTGCACAAATAATTGATTCCTCCACTTTTGTGCCACTTCGTTTTGTAAGTGAAGCTTTGGGCTATAACGTCTATTGGAACGGTAAGGCTAATGCTGTATTTATCTCTACCAAAGGTGAAGACTCAGAACTGGCACGACAAGAAGAATTTTCGAAGGTAGAAACATGGATACAGACCTATGGAGGAGTTAAAGGAGATCATGGTTGGGCTATAAAGCAAACCAAAGATGGTGGTTACATTTTGGTGGGGGATACTAAATCTTACAATGATCAAGATCAATCAGATGTATATCTAATTAAATTAGATAATTTGGGAAACACGAAGTGGGAGAAAACCTATGGTGGGCCTGACAATGATAGAGGAATTAGCATTGAGCAGACCAATGACAATGGTTATATTTTTGCTGTTAATACATCGCCTATTGGTAACAATTTAGCAAGTAGTGTTTCAATAATAAAGACTGATGAAACCGGGGTTGTACAATGGGAAAGATTATTAAGTAACTATAATGACTATGCACATTTCTATGGAGCTATTCAGACAAAAGATGGTGGGTATGCCGGTATTGGGAAAAAACCTAATAAAGATTGGATATCTGGAGCTTGGCTTATTAAACTTGATGAGAAGGGAGCTGTTCAGTGGGAGAATATTTATGTTAGCGGAATATATGATCCCACCGCCCGAACAGTAGCTCAAGATGAGAAAGGAAATTTTATTATCGCTGGTAGTATTATACGCACTTCATCCGCAGGACGTCTCAACGGTGACTTATATATTACCAAAACGGATGAACAAGGTAATGTATTGTGGGAACAAATTTTCGGCGAAGATGCTTGGGAAGATATCAACTCTGTTAAGCCGACAAGTGACGGTGGATATATAATGGCGGGTACATCCTGGCTAATTGGTTCGAGTTGGCATAATGCTATAATTATTAAGGTAGATGGAAACGGAAAAATTGATTGGCAAAAAATATATGGGGGACCTGGAGATGATTATGCCGAATCAATTTTAGAGTCAAGCGATGGAAATTTTGTTTTTGCAGGAAATACCGAACCGAATGGTATCGGTACAACCAGCCGTAATTATTATTTGGTAAAAATTAATCCTCAAGGTGAAATTGTTTTCGAAAAGTCTTTTGGAGACGGAAGATATGATCGGTGTAGATCTATAGATTTATGTTTTGATGGCGGATACATATTAGGTGGAACCAGCTATGATTCTAATGACTACACAAATACTGGAGACATTTATATTATTAAAACTGATGCAAATGGAAATTTGTAATAGTCGCGGTAGGTTCGATGTAATCAACACTGATTCAACTTAGGCAGGAGGGTAGTTAATGACAAGATTAAAGTGGTTGGCTGTAGCATTGCTGTTATGCATGACAATAGCAGGATGTAGTCAAAGAAATGAATCTTTGCATATTAGTAATCCAATTGTAGAAAAACCTGTCATTAACGAGGTTGGTCAGGTAACCGAAAGAAGTGCTTCAACTAATACTCAATTGCCTAAGACTATAGTCTCATTATCCCAGGAGGAAGAGCTTAAATGGATGGAATTTTGTTCGCCGTTTGTTAGATATTATCCGGATTTTAATGCTGCTGAGCCTATGGATGAAAGAACTATTGATTGCAAGAACGTTTCTCTATGTGTTCCATACCTGGAACGAGGAAGAGCTTAAACCCATGCTGATAGAGGAAAACAGGCACTAAACACGGCATAAAAAGAGAGGCCATAGAAAAAGTTACACAAGATTTATTGAATCATGATATTATATCACACCAGTCAACCGCTACTAAGGATGGTTATTTGCTCGACTATGAGGAAGGCGTTTACTATTACTATTACTATTACAGTTTTTATTCGTCTTTAATGAAGGGAGCTCTTCTGACACATATTAAACAATTTACAGACAATGGTGATGGAACTTATTCAGTGGTATTTGATAATTATTTAATAAACGAAGACATAGTTTCCAAAGATAATTCTAATATTTATAATCCCAAAACTTTTATGGAAAGGATTCATAGTTCTCCTCAAGAATATGGGAAGCCTGCTGAATCAGTATCACTAGTAATCAAAAAAGAAAACCAAGGAGTTCAGGAAGTATATTTGTTTTGCGTAGATGGATTAAAAGGTTTTCGTGAGTCTATTGCTGCCGTATATCCTCAGGCTCAGATACAGCGCTGCATCATCCACCAAATACGATCTTCTACGCGATACGTAAGCTACAAAGATATCAAAACCCTGATGATTGATTTGAAACTGGTTTACAAGGCAGTTACTGAAGAAGAAGCTTTCGGGCAACTAATGGAGTTCAAAGATAAATGGGGTAGGCAGTATCCGTCCTGTGTTAAAAGCTGGGAGGAGAACTGGGATATTTTAAGCACTTTCTATGCATATCCACCGGAAGTAAGGAAAATCATATATACGACGAATATCATTGAAGGGCTAAACCGGCAATTCCGGCAGTTACCAAGAACAAACCGTCGTTTACCAATGATGATTCTCTAAAGAAAATGCTCTATCTGGCTTCCCGGAAAATAGTCGAACATTGGACAGCCCGCTGTCGGAATTGGGATATTGTGCTTGACCAATTGAAGATAATGTTTGCTGATCGCATGATCGCGAATTAGCCCATGAAACAGTGTCTCCCAGACCGACGGCGTCATTCACGACTGCGTCGCGCATAACACCATCGACCTGGGAGCTTTGATTAACAAGGGCAAATCCTCAATTGTGATTTACGATGTAAATCCATCTATACATATGAATTTTCGTTCTAAGGGATGCAAAATTTTACACAAGAATTTCCGGACTACCAAGACTAAATAAAAACTAGGTAACCATATGTGGGGCATGTATTATTATTTTTATTTTGGGGTTCAAAACCGAAGGAGAGGCACATTTTGAAACGAAACTTATGTACTTTATTAATCATGTTCCTTTCTATCTTTTATTTTCTCCCAACGATTGCATATGCTAATTCAGCCGAGCCCCCCGCATTGATCGTGATTATGAAAAATGCCCCCGAGGATGTTTCCGTTTCCATAATTTCTGCAGACACTATGAAAGAAGGTCATAAAAGGAAGGCCGCTTGGGAAACATACTATGCTTTTTACAATAGAGATATTGCAAACAATACTGAAATCATGCTTAGAGTAGCGGGAAACGGCATTAGTTACGATAAAATTGTCGGGAAGCAATACTTAACAGGTTACAATAGCATTGTCACATTGGATTTTTCCGCGCAAACCATAACCGCCGGGAAACTATTGGCCCGATCAACCCTATTGGTGGGATTGCGGGTGTTGTTCACTTTGATGATAGAGGGAGGAATCTTCTTCCTGTTTGGGTTCCGCGCTAAAAAGAGTTGGATTGCCTTCCTGATTATGAATTTGCTGACCCAAGGCATTTTGAATGTAGTCCTTAACGGAGCCTCTCCCTTGGCCAGCTATTTGATTTTCAACCTCATTTTTATGGAATTATTGGTGTTTGTAGCTGAAATTATTGGTGTCCTTGTTTTTATCAAAGAACATGGGAGATTCCGTCGGGTTTCTTATGTGTTGGTTGCAAATCTGGCCAGCCTTATATTAGGCGGTTATTTAATTACGGTTTTTCCAGTTTAGTCGGAAAAAGAAACAAGGGGCACAGGGGGAAGGTTCCCGTGTCAAGCGGAACTGGATTGGGTGCGATTGCAAGCATATTCTAATGAATTACCGTTCTTTCATAAATGGTGGCTGAGAGATAATATCTTCGCATGTCAAGGTATGGGGTTATCGTCTCTTCGGCATGCAGAGGGGTTGTAGGAGAATGACCAAAATACGGATTGCCACGATCACTGATGTTCCAGCAATTAGCCTGATTCATGCACTTAGCTGGAAAGAAGCATACAAAAACAATTTGTCCCCGCAGTTTTTGAGTAGTATACAAAACGACCACTGGGTACCTTTCTTTACAGAGCATATTAAGAATCAGCGCTTTGAAACCGCGTTGCTGTATAAATATGAAAAGGCTACGGCATGTATTACTTATGGAAAGTCTAGAGACGAATTATTGGAAGATTGTGCTGAAATCGTTTCTTTATATGTTTTACCTGAGTACTGGTCACAAAAACAAGGGTATGAGCTTATGCAATTTTGTAAGCAGCGATTAAGGGAACAAGGGTTTCTTAAGGCATATCTTTGGGTACTAAAAGAAAACCAGCGTGCCATAGAATTTTATGAAAAATTAGGCTTTGTTGATGACGGTTCGACCATTAGGGTTCCGATGGATGATAAAATGCTTACTGATAGCCGTTATCGTATAGCACTATAAACATGCGTGGTAATATGAATCGTTGGAAATATTGTATATAGCCAAGCTATCGTTGTAGATGATGCCAGGTACCAGGCAAGAAGTAATTGGATTTGGACCACTTAGTGTTTTTCTATTAAAAAGAAGACCGAACCTCTTTAGAACAGAATATTCGGCCATTTTTCTGTCGATGTATACCCATCAATTAACGTAAGCTGGCCAGAGCTTTCTTCATGTAGCGAACCGTCCCTGCTTGCTCCTTACAGAAAGAACACCGGCTCCTTTCTCTCTTGATACAGTTTGTTCAGTCGTATTGCGGCATCTTTCACCGGACCGGGTCTCATCGTTCGGGCGTTTTGGGGACAGTTTTTGATGCAGGCGCAACATGTTATGCATTTTTCGGTATCAATCAAATCACTATTCTCTGAATCGATAGCCCCGACAGGACACCCCTCTGCACAAATTCCGCATTGCGTACACTCATCACTCACTGCAATAAAATCAACACTCCATAGATCGGTTATACCGCCATAGGGATAGCTGCCCGGTACATTTAGATTGGAAATATGGTCTGCAGTAGATATAGACAGTAGTTTTTCGTTGATTTTACGCCCGAATGATTCTGCCTGTATTAAGTCGCTTACATCAGGGCGGCCTTCGGCTGTTGGAGTTTCGGAACTAGAAAAGGAGTGTTCTCCAATGAATGCTGCACAGGCGACGGGTATACATCCACGTTCTGTCAATACATTTTTAAGCTCAAGCAGGGCATTGTCAAATACACGATTGCCATAAACAACGATACCTACGGCAGGTGTATTATGAGCTTGGATCGCGTGCAGCCATTTACTTAAAAGTGCAGGTACTCTTCCCATATAAACAGGCACTGCAACAACCAGTAATTCATTTTGCGATGTCTGCAATGGTTGCTTTCTGGCATTTGGGTTCGTAATATCAAGTAACTCCGCAGGGTTTTGATTAATTCCGCGCGCAACGCCTTGAATAACCGCCTTGGTTGTCCCGGTAGGTGAAAAACAAACCAGTTTGAGTGATTGTATCTTCATGAAATTCTCCTCCAATCAGTACGCGTTTTATTTACCGAGTATAAGACTTGGTATACCGTATAAGTCTTTCTAGAATTATCATAATACCAAGCTTATAATTAAAATAGGAGTGAGATTATACTGGTATAAATTATAATAGTCAGGATTGATAATGATTTGAGTAATGAGAATTATCGATACAAAGAGCTAGGTGATTTTTTAAAAACTCGGAGAGCAAAAATTACACCTGCGCAGGTAGGGCTTTCATCAACAACACGTCGGCGTACGGCAGGCTTAAGAAGAGAGGAAGTAGCGCAGCTGGCTGGTGTTGGGATAACTTGGTATACATGGCTTGAGCAAGGTAGGCCCATCCATGTTTCACCTCAAGTCTTAGAAAGCCTGTCCCGAGTTCTATTGCTTGATAAACAAGAACGCACTCATCTTCACCTCTTAGCGAACCAGCCGCCTCCCGTAGATATGCCGGGACACCAGAGAACAATAAGTCCAATAATTCAACATGTTCTGGATAATTTGACACTCTGTCCATCCTTGGTTACAGATCAGCGGTGGAACGTCATTGGCTGGAACACAGCAGCCTGCTCAATCTTTGGCGATTTTACTGAAATGAACGTACGTGAACGAAATATTGTTTGGGCGATGTTTACAGACCATAAATACAGACAGTTATTTGTTGAGTGGAACCTGCATGCCAAGGGTTTACTGGGCAGATTTCGTGCAACCTGCGGGCAATATATTGAAGATTCTTGGCTTGCTTTGTTTATTGATGATCTTAAAGTGCAAAGTACAGAATTTAATTCGTGGTGGCTTTTACATGAAATCGAAAGTAATGGTGAAAAGTACAAAAAATTAAACCATCCTATGGTTGGAATACTGGATTTTGAAGTAAGTAATTTTGATGTTTCTGATAATTCAGGCTTAAAAATGATTGTACATACCCCTTTAACAGGATCGGATACAGCTGACAAAATGAAATTATTGTTGGAGAGCGAATAGTATTTCATCAAGGAACACCTTCTATACCACTGATTGCTTATATAAAAGGAGGATATGACCAATGCAAGTGAAGTTTGAGAAAATGGACATCAAACACCAAAAATCTATAATGGAAATATTTAATTATTATATCGAAAAGGGAACGGCAGCATTTCCTGGATCTACTCTGCCCGAACAATTCTTCCCCATGTTAATGGAAAAATCGAAAGGGTATCCCTCTTATGCAATCCTAAATGCGGATACTCTCGAAGTAGCAGGATTCTGCTCGTTGAGTGCTTATAATCCATTTTCCACATTTAAAGAAACAGCTACTATTAGCTATTTTATTGCACAAGATTATGTTGGCAAAGATATCGGTGCTGAGTGCCTTAATAAATTGAAAACCGAAGCAATACAAATGGGTATTAAGCATATCATTGCAGAAATATCATCGGAAAATCAACAAAGCTTGAAATTCCACCTCAAGCATGGGTTTGATATTTGTGGTACATTGAAAAACATTGGCCACAAGTTTGGCCGCAATTTTGATGTGATTTATATGCAAAAAGATTTGTAAGTAGTACCTATGAAAGCAGCTATTTTTGATCTGGACGGGACCCTCCTGGATTGGATGCCGGTATGGACAAACGTGGGCGCATAGATAATCAGATGTTTTGGAGGAATATATTATGGAACACGAATTGAAAGAGTTTATAAAAAAGTGCGACCTGGCAATAAAGCAGGAAGATTTTAATACCTTGATGAATTACTATACTGATGACGCAATTCTGGTTGTTAAGCCCGGAATGATTGCACGAGGCAAAGAGGAAATTAAAAAAGCATTTATTGCTATTGCGAAATATTTCAATAACAGTATCGTACCCACCCAAGGAGAAATGATTATTTTAGAAGCCGGAGACA
>CAZYJA010000094.1:0-9268 GCA_964647245.1 uncultured Syntrophomonas sp.
ATCTTCGGCGCTTCTAAGTTCTACTTCATTATTGGTAATCCATAGATAAACCGGCTGGGCTGCCTTACCTTCAAAAATTATGCCATCATAGCCGGCAAATTTTAGTTCGGGGCCAAAACATCCGCCGGAATTGGAAGCAGCAATGGTGCCATTGAGCGGCCCCTTGGTTATAACGTTATAACGTCCTCCGGAAGTAGCCAACGTTCCAGTGAGGGGACCGGTCATAAATATAAGCTTGTTTTCAGCGCTCAGGGGATCAACCTGGGGGTCTACCTCATCATAGAATAGTTTGGTACCCAAACCACGGGCGCCGATAAATTGGTGCATATCCTCAATTTTTAAAGCTTCCTTGCTAATTGCACCACTAGTCAAATTGACTCTGAGAATTTGTCCCTTCCATCCGTACATGTTTAACCCACCTCCTCAAAAACATTTTTGAATTTGGCTGCAAAGGCTTTGCGCTTGGATAAACTGCCGGTATTGGCTTCCACAAAACTTATGGCCCCGGATGGGCAGAGCTTTACACAGGCTGGATCTCCGCCACAGAGGTCACATTTACTGACAATATTGCTCACGGGGTGATAGTGAATAGCACCGAAGGGACAAGCTATAGTGCACATTTTACAACCTATACATTTCGCATCCTGGACTTCCATGGCTCCGGTAGCAGGGTTCCGGATGATAGCACCCACTGCGCAAACCTTCATACATGCTGCTACCCCGCACTGCTGACATACCATGGGAACCGAGAAGCCAACTTTTTCATAAGTAAACACTGATATGCGTGAAATTTCCGGGTTAAACTCTTCTGCATAGGTAAAAGAGCAGACTAATTCACAGGTACGACATCCTGTGCATTTCTCCGGTTGAACAACTATGATTTTGTCCATACAGTACTGGCTTTCCGGTGGGAAAACCAGAATTCACCTCCTTTGAAGTAAGTCTTGCATCATATTCCTTATAGCACCCGCTCATTAATAATAATTCAAATCCCAATCTTCCTCTATTTTCTTTCTAATCTCTGTAGTCTCCAGTTTTTGTTTCTGCCATCCCTTCTTTCCAAATCATTCCATCCATAGAGGCCAGCTTCTTTAGTGAAGCTAACGGTCGTGCGGGTTCCCGCGCTACAAAATTCCTCTTTATATAAACACAATACTGCAGATATTGTGCCAATTTTACGGAGTATTGGCTGCTTATCTGGCCGTTTGTTAGGCAATCATAGATTCGAACCTGGATCATGAGCGTTACCTTAATATATATATATGAACTGGTTAGGTTACAAATATTTAATTACCCATATCTAAGCGACAGACATTAACCCTAGAATATATGCAACTATAATCCGAATATACTTACGAAGAGGCATTAATAGTTGGACACCGGGGAATTACGAGATGCTATTGGGCCGAAGGTAGTTCCAGGGTCTCCATTTCCATATCCAGCAAATTGATCATCATTACCTTCCCCCGCAATAAATCTCCTCTTCCCAACAGTATTTTGATTACTTCGGCCACCTGCAGACTGGCTACCAGTGCCGGAACAAAACTGAGTATGCCCCGATCAACTTCTCCTCGCGTATGGTTACCAAACCGTTCATATAATTGCTCCACCGTATTGTCTTCGGGATACTGGGTACTCACCTGCCCATACCAGCCTCCCACCGCTCCATGTACCAGTGGTATATTCAGTTCTCGGCATAGCTGGGCAAGCATTAACCGAGTTGGAATATTGTCCAGCGCATCTACTACCACCTGTTTTCCCGCCAGATACTCTGCAGAACCGCCAGTATTATCGAATTTGCCAGGTAAACTGATAAAATCAACCGCTGGGTTGATGGCCTTAACCCGCTGGGCGGCTACCTCAGTCTTACTGTGGCCTAAGGAATCCATTTGGGCCAATAGTTGACGGTTAAGATTATGTTCTTCAAAATAGTCATAATCCCAGGCGGTTATGCCCCCCACCCCTATTCGCGCCAATTCCTCCAGCACATAGCCCCCCAGTCCACCGCAACCCACCACTGCTACCTGGGCATTAAATAAACGATATTGTTCTGCCACACTTATGGCATTAAGGTTACGTTGGTAACGCAGAGGAAGAATACCCTGCGCTAGAGCCTTATCCTCAACCGCGCGCAGGGTCAGACCGGTTACTTGGGCCAGCTTCACTTGATCTGACCATGACAGTCGGCCATCCCGGGACTTTGCGATTAGTAATCTAACTTGTTCTTCCTTCATGTTAGCCCCCTGCGACCGGTGGGAAGACGGCCAGCGTATCATCATCCTGCAAAACGCTGTCAAATTCAGCTCGCTTACCGTTGATCATAATGATTCCAATCTGCATTTCCTGACGGGAAATCGCCAGACTGTCTAATACCTGTCCCACTACCGTTCCATCCGGAAAATCAAACTCCCGAATTTTAAATCTTCCCTGGCGCAAGAATGCAAAAAGTTTAATAGTAATTTTCACCGTTAAAACTCCTATCCCCAACTAACTCAAAATCTCCATGTAAATCCTCATAAATAACAAGAGCCTTCTACCCCGAAAGGTAAAAGGCTAGAACGGGGTAATTCGTTCCGATATCAAGTTTATTTGTGTGTATCTATTATAACACTGTTGCGATGCAAATGTTTATAGATGTTTAGAGCATTATTTATTTATCGCTGGCATTACCCACCTGGTATCCTATTTCTGTTACTCTTAATTTTATGAAGGGTAATTCTGCGCCCCTAAAATCCTCAAGTTATCGAAAAGTTCCGCAACCGTAATAACCCCTACCCCACCTGGCACCGCACTTGCCACTTTGGCTTTGGCTCGAGCTTCCGGATGGACGTCCCCCATCATTTTGCCATTTTGGTCAAAATTAATGCCGGCATCAATAATTACCCCATTTTCCTTGACCATGTCAGCCGTAATGAAATTCATTTTTCCCAAGGCCGCAATAAGAATATCCGCCTGGCTGGTTTCTTCACTGAGATCCCGGGTATGGGTATGACATACCGTTACGGTGGCATTCAGGGCGGTCATCATAACTGCCAGGGGGCCGCCCAAAATGGTACTCCGCCCTACAATGGTAACTTTCTGTCCATCTATATTGATATGGTGAGCTTTTAACATACGGATAACTGCTTTGGGGGTAGTTGGTTTAACCCCCGGTTCTTTAGTTAAGAGTCGCCCCAGGTTAAATGGATGTATACCCTCTACATCCTTGTGATAATCCACCGCATTAACGATCATATCCGCGTTAATATGGCCTGGCAAGGGTTTTTGAATCATAATACCGGTCATTCCGGGGTCACGATTTAATTCTGCAATTTTGGCCAGCAGCTCGTCTTCAGTGACCTCGGCGGCGAAGTTCACCACAGTTGCCTCGATACCAACATCACGGGCAAAGTTTTTTATTCCGTTTATATAAGCTGCTGAAGGACCTTCATCCCCCACCTGGATAATAGTCATAGCCATATGGCGCACCTCTGCGGCTCGTTTCACCTCTTCTTTTACACTTTCCCTTATCTCTTTACCGTAAATCAACATTGCTAATCCTCCCAGAAATTAAAATAAGGTTTTTACCTGGTCTAAGGCATGGGTTGTCCCAATCTGTATAGTTATATTAGCAGAATAACGACTTCCATGCACTTTGTTCCCAGTTAAAATGCGGCCATGAGGTGGTTGATGCGGGGCTCGTCTCCGTTCATAAGAATTCCAATAACATCAAAGCGCATTTCTTTGAACGGATGCCGATAAGTTTGCAGGTAGGCAAGGGCAACTTTACGGATGTGCTCGCGCTTTATCCTGGTAATTGATTCTTCCGGAGAACCGAAGCTGGTGTTAGTTCGAGTTTTTACCTCTACAAAGATAAGAATCTGCCCCCGGGTACAGATGATATCCACTTCTCCGTGCCGGCTGCGATAATTGCGGATTAATATTTTGTAACCGTTTTCTTGAAGGTAGCGAACTGCAATCTCCTCACCTCGGTTGCCAAGTTCTTTTCTCATCAGTTTCTCCCCAAGTTTCTTTTATCATGTTAAAAAACCTAACCTGTCTATGGCATCCAACCGAAAGGCAGCTGATTATCTCCTGAATCAGATTAACCACCGATCATTATAAACAGCTGCCATTTATATTTGTCTATTTAAACAGAACGGGCTGATCATAACTTCCTTCCAGAATTGATTTTACCGGCTGAAAACTGGCCCGGTGGATTGGGACCGGCCCCTTATTTGCCAGGGCCATGATGTGCTCCCGGGTAGCATAGCCCTTGTGGCGAGCAAAACCATAACCGGGATAAATGCTATCGTAAGCTTGCATAGATTGGTCTCTTTCTACTTTGGCAATTATCGATGCGCAGGCAATAGAAATGCTCAAACTATCGCCTTTAATGATCGGATACTGTCTAATATTAAGGGCGGGGATTTGCACCGCATCAACGAGGAGAAAATCAGGCATGGGCCGAAGTTCATTTACCGCTGAGTGCATAGCTTCCTTTGTGGCCTGCAGTATATTTTTTTGGTCAATGCTCTGGGGCGAAATCATTACCACTGACCAGGCTATAGCCTCCCGCTTAATATCAACCACCATTTGCAGTCTTTTCTTCTCACTCAGCAACTTGGAATCGTTGACACCGGTCAGGAAAAAGTCGCGGGGTAGAATTACCGCGGCAGCGGCTACCGGTCCAGCGATACACCCCCGTCCCACTTCGTCTATCCCTGCGATCCGCACGTAACCCTCCTGATAGGCGCCATTTTCGTAGTATTTAAGTTTCTTAATGCGTTGACTTTCTTCATCATTCAATGATGGATTCAATAATATCACTCCCAACCCGGGGGCGGCCAGGTTATGGCACGCTTTAATCCACTAACCGGGCGATGGTATCTCCTAACATTTCACCTTCCATTATGGCTTCCTTAAAGCCCCGAACCTTGACGGAATCACCAACAATAAATATAAACGGAACATCTTCCTGGACGGTTTTAAAGAGTTCATCCTGTGGTTTGAAACCAGTAGCCCAGACCACCCAGTCAACCGGCAATATTTCTTCAACTCCGGCAGCGTCTATACGTAAACTGTCCCCCATAACCTCAGTCACCAGAATTCCCGTTCGCTTCTCAACTCCGGCCTCATCCAAACTGGTCATCAAGGCACGACGGTTTTTCCTCTCCATATCAGCAGCCAGGAAGGGCCCTGCTTCAAGTATGGTAACCTGATTACCACCAGCTGCCAGATAATCGGCTACTTCACATCCGGTACTGCCGCCTCCGATTACTGCTACCTTCTGCCCTGATATTGCTACCTTTCTATCCAGAACTTCAATAGCCTCTACACAATTGCTCTGATCACTGCCTGCAATTGGCGGCCGCACTGCCTTGGAGCCGGTTGCTATTACCAAAACATCCGGCCTGATTGCCCGTAGATCATCGCGGGTAAATTCATGGTTGAGCACCACTTCTACTTCTAATCCCAGTAATTCCTTAACCATATAGTTGCGCAAGGCCAATACCTGTTCCTTATGGGATGGAACTGCCGCCAGACTCATGAATCCACCCAGTTCGGCTGCTTTTTCGTATAGTGTTACCGAGAGACCTCGCCTCCGCAGGGAAACCGCGGCCTGCATTCCAGCCGGTCCCCCACCAACTATCACCACTCTGGCTTGCTTAGGTACCATATTTTCCTGGTTCAGCATAGTTTCGCGGCCGCAAAACGGGTTCACTGCGCAGCGAATCTCCAGACCTTTAAAACCGCTGGCTATACAGTTGTTACAACTTATACAGGGGCGTATATGGGCCACTTCATTTTTACGCACTTTATTAACCCATTCTGGATCGGCCAAGATACTGCGTCCCAGAAAGATAAAGTCGGCTTTCTTATCCGCCAGTACCTGATTAGCAAAATCAGGATTACGAATCATCCCTCCAGACATGACTGGGATGGCAACAACCTTTTTTACCGTTTCAGCCAGGTATACCCGCCAGCCTTCCTCATAGGAAGCGGGCTCAATACTTTTCAGACCTGATTCATAAGTGCCACAAGAACAGTTGATAATATCAACTCCTGATTTTTCCAAACACTTACAAACCTCTAGACTCTCTCCTAACCCCAATCCTCCTTGAATAAAGTCGTCAATATTAAGGCGAACTGATATCGTTAATTCAGGTAAAATCTCCTTTATTTCCGTAATGATCTCCATTAGGAAGCGCTGCCGATTCTGCAGGCTGCCTCCGTATTCATCGGTTCGATGATTGGTATGAGGAGATAGGAACTGATTAATCAAATATCCATGGGCCGCATGTAGTTCAACTCCATCAAATCCTGCTCGGTGTGCATAATGAGCTGCGGCTATGAATTCATTTATAATCTGCTTTACCTCCAGCGTAGTCAACTCACGGGGCATTTCTTTCATCATAGAACAGGGAATGGCCGAGGGGGCTACCGGCTGTTCTCCTCCACACATCAGGCGCGAGGTCTGCCGGCCGGCATGGAATAGCTGAATAAAGGCCCGGCTGCCATTGGCTCGAATAGCCTCACTAAGTCGGTTCAAGCCCAACACATATCGGGGATTGGATATATACAACTGCCCAAAGCTCTCGTTCGCAGCCATTGAAGTTACACACGCCGCTTCGACAATAATGAGTCCCACTCCACCCCGTGCCCGAGTAGCGTAATGGGCGATGAGGGTGTCACTTACTTCACCATTAATATGTGCAAAATGGGTGGCCATGGGTGCCATAACAATACGGTTTCGCAACCAAAGGTTACCAATATAACCCGGTCGAAAAAGTTCAGGGAAATATTCATTCATTGGTTATAACCACCTTGTAAATAATTTCTTTTATTATAGCACAAGAAATGGAAGTCGCGGATGAGATAACTGCCAGAACACACTTAATTGCAGAACAGTATATTAAAAGCTAAGATTTTCGGTTATATAGCTGAATAATACCGCTTGGGGGGGAAATTCCCGAAAAAGGTTTTTGATTATGCAAAACTTGCCACAAACTATAGAAACCTTAATAAAGACGAAAAAATCGGTGGGAAAGCTCCCACCGATAATAATAGCTTCTGATTTCTCCAGAATGACTATTTTTTGTTGGTCTTACGCCAAATAGACATCTTTTGAGCTTCGCTAATCAACTCGTCACGGAAATCAGGATGCGCGATTTCAATCAGAGCTTCAGCCCGCTGCCAGGTGCTCTTACCCTTCATATTCGCGATACCGTATTCGGTAACGATATTATGGGTGGCACTTCTGGGATCGGTAACTATCGCACCGGGGGTGAGGATTCCCTGGATTTTGGAAGCGAGGGTTCCATCTTTCCTCATGATGGTTGAAGGCATACATACGAAACTAACGCCGCCTTTAGATTTATAAGCTCCCTCAACAAAGTCGAGCTGTCCGCCGGTGCCGCTAAGGTGTCTATATCCTACGCTCTCAGCACATATCTGTCCGAATAAATCTACTTCTACGCAAGCATTGATCGAAACGAAATTATCGATCTGAGCAATGATCCGGGGATCATTGGTATAATCGACTGGATAAGCTGCTAAACCCGGGTTATCATCGATATATTCATACAGATCGGCAGATCCCATTGCAAAAGCATATACTTGTTTATATCTGTCCAAGTTCTTGTATTTACCGGTTATTTTACCAACCTTGACCATTTCCAGGTAGGCATCAACATACATCTCGGTATGAACTCCCAAGTCCTTGAGATCAGACTCACAAACCATAGTCCCGACTGCGTTCGGCACTCCGCCTATGCCTAACTGGATTGTGCATCCACTTGGCATCCGCTCGATACAGTGAGTAGCAATCTTCTTATCTACTTCACTAGGTGCAGCTGCGGGAAGGACCGCCAAAGGATTGTTCGCACCTTCTATAACCATATCTACCTGAGAGATATGAATACATTCTTGGTTGCCGCCCAAGGCACGCGGTAGGTTTTTATTTACTTCGAGAATAATGGTTTGGGCGGTTTCAATGCCACTATAACTGGTAGCGGCCGAAGTACCGAAACTGAAGTAACCATGTTTATCCATGGGTGTAACCTGGCCTACCCATACATTATCGGGGCTGCTGCTTTCGCGGGTCATTTTCGGGTTTTCATGAAACTTCATCGGGATATAAAAGAGGGACTTGCCGATGTACTTCTTATCTTGACCAGCAACATGCCAGGAGTTCCAGGTGAAATGTTCGTTAGTATCATCTACTTCTAAAGTATAATGGCGGTAAGCGCCAATATCACAGCGGATGTTTACATCCCACAGTTCATTAACCCGACGTGACAAAGCTTCGTCAAAATCAATGGGCTGATGGATTCCAAAGCAATACTCTATCCAATCGCCTGATTTGACTACTTGGGCCGCTTGGTCTGCGGTAACTAATTTACTTTTATATTCCCCGGTAAAATCTAAAGCCATTATTTCAAACCCCTTTTCAATTATTTAAATAATAATCTCGCGAATTACAAAATCAACTCTATAGTTGAACCTGATAGAAAGGAACCTTTCAAAAATCAATGTCACAATTCCAAAGCCTGTCCTTAAAATAGGACGACCTATCTTCCGTCTTTAACGAAACCAGTCAATAACATCTCTTTTTAGCTGCCTGTTACCTCAGCTGAACCAATTACTTTTCTACATTTCTAAGTAACTTACGAATATCCTCCTCAATAATCTTTCTCTCTTTCGCCTGCTCTCTTTTCCCCCCTTTCTCAAAGCAATTTAACTTTTCTATATCTAAAAAATAATTGGATGGGCTGAAGATATTAATGATGCTTGACGGTATTAATCAGTTTAAACCAGCGGTTCGAAAAGTATTACATCTTAAAAATGTCGGAATGCAACAGATGCCCTAAGAAATGCAAGAAACGTGCCTGCTTTTGATCCGCCGGTCATCTGCCATAATGCCCCATATATTTCATTTTATTGATTAGCAAATGGCAATATCAACTCATAATGATGCATCGCCGCATCATTTTGATGTGTTTATGCATTGAGCGTCGCTAAATTGTGATAATCCTATTTAAAACCGATTGGAAAAAGCGGCAACTTCCCCCTTATCAGTTCATAGCCATGGATAGGAAACAAGTAAAGAACATAATTTCGCGATTTACCTTTCAGGACGAAACCTCTCCGCCACTGATATGATTCAATCGAAAACAAATATGCTAATCGATCGGTTGGCAATTGGTGGGTATTTGCAGGCCTTTACCAGGGCATAAATTTTTACATAAATTCACCCTGATACCAATTTATGGCTAGGTACGCCTAA
>CAZYJA010000095.1:0-7601 GCA_964647245.1 uncultured Syntrophomonas sp.
GGCAATCCTGCTGGTTTACGTGGTCATGGTTATCCAGTATGAATCTTTCTTCGATCCTTTTATTATCATGTTTTCGATCCCAACTGCCATCATCGGCGTGATTCTAGGGCTCCTGGTTACCGGGAGAAGCTTTAGTGTCACCGCCTTTATCGGCATTATTATGCTGGCCGGAATTGTGGTATCCAATGCCATTATTTTTATCGACTATTTGAAAAAACTGCGCAGTTCGGGTATGGAGCGGAATGCTGCCATAATCGAGACTGGCAGGGTCAGATTACGGCCCATATTAATGACCGCCTTTTCTACTATTCTGGCGATGATGCCAATGGCGATCGGACTAGGGGAAGGAGCTGAGATGTCGGCTCCCCTGGCTACGGTAGTTATCGGGGGTCTGGTTGCTTCAACCTTTGTAACCCTGCTGCTCCTTCCGGTTGTTTATAGTATCTTTGATGATTTGGGTCAGAAACGGCGGAATAGAAAATCCAAAGGGAGAGAATATGTGGAAATCGAAATAGAACGATAAAGTAAAGGCGGCACGGGAAGCAAGGGGACGTTCTTCTTGCTTCCTGCTGCTTTTATGATTGAATAGAGGGGAGATTTTATAATGAAAAATCCCAAAGAGAGTAAGAAGGACTTGATTATCGATGCCGGCATACGGGTATTTTCCCGGAAGGGTTATCACCATACGAAAATGGAGGAAATCGCCATTGAGGCAGGGATCGGCAAGGGAACGATCTATGAATATTTCTCCAGCAAGCTGCAGCTTTTGCAGGAAATAATGGCCCGCAGTTTTCATCTATATGAACAGACCATGGGTGCAGGTAAAAATAATACCATATGTATTAAAGATAGAATTAAGCTGCTGGTTGAAGGTCATTTTAAATTCTGTCAGGACAACAAAGAATTAACCCGCATTTTATTTTGGGATACCGAAATTATGGATAAGGAAATTAGAGACTGGGCCTGTCAGAAACGGGCCGAAAAGGAAAAGCGTCTGCAGGACTTCTTTCAGGCAGGCATTGAGCGCGGGGAAATTCGTGCCTTGGATGCTAAATTGCTGACCATTATGATCAGTGGCATATTGGGCTCCATCTGGGTGCCGGTAGTTATTGAAGGTTGGGATATTGACGCCGCCCTCGCCGCCGAATCAGTCACAGATATTTTAATGAACGGGATAGGTAAATAATTGTGGTGCCAGGCACCGTAATTATTTACCTACCTTTGCGGTGCAAACCACACCAGTGGTCAGTGAGTAGTTATCAGTATATTGAATGCCGGGGTGAATTACTAACCAGTATGAAGCACCTGGCATTAGGCTTTTCTGAGGTACGGCTTGCAATTCGGTATTGCTTAACTGCTGCAAGGTTAGAGGTACTCGTTCTCCGTTCTCAGCCGCAATTAGTTCGATACTGGCGGGGTTGACTGCCGCAAGGTTAATGCTCCGGGGAAAATGAATGGTAAATTTTTTATCGACCGGCAAGTCGGTCAGTTGATTACCTAATTTATAATCCGGGTAGTAGAGTGACCGTCGATCAGACAGCTCTTGACTATTTATGGACTTGAACTCGCCGGCCTGGGTGCCCTTCATAATTTCCAATCCGACTCGATCCACAATCTCCCCATAAGCCTGCCAGTATTCCTGGTTGCGAGCCTGCCGGGTGTCTATCTCAACGGAGTGGGAAGCCAGGTTGAAGCTAACCCAAGGGGACGGTTCGGATGTAGGTGGCGTGGTATGCTCAGGCCACATAGTCGTATCCTCTCCCTGGCTTTCCTGGGTCTGGTCTCTACCGGGGCATAAGATTAATTCGGCCACCTTTAGGGGATCGCTCTTTTCGATTAACAGGTCCGGAGTTATGCCAACTGCATTTATTTGATGCCCCAGAGGGGATAGGAAATGGGCAGTGGTCATTTTAAAATAGTCGCCGCTGGCCAATGAAAAAAGCTGCTGCATTGATCCCTTGCCATAACTCTGGGTACCTATAATTAAAGCTTGCCCATAATCTTTGACCGCACCGGCCAGAATCTCGGAGGCACTGGCGCTGTTCTGATTAATTAAATAAATAGTAGGTTTATCGATCCGATAATTTTGTTGAATTGCTGGTTCCAGGGCGGGTGGGCGGTTGCGGTATTGGGTTTGGATGGCCACGGCATCACCGATAAAGTACCCGGCAATATCTAAGGCCGCAGTAACATAGCCCCCGCCATTATCGCGTAAATCTACGATATAAGAGCTGGGATTCTGGCGGCGCACCTCATCCAGAGAATCTGCAAAAAGTTGGCTGGTTTCACTGCCAAAGGTGCTTATTCTCAGATAAGCAATATCAAAAGCTTTTATTTCATCAGTTACGGTAGGAACACCAATATTGCGACGCTCAACCAGAACCGAAAAGGTTACTCCGTCTCTAAGTACGCTTAACCTGACTTTGCTGCCCTCAGGACCTCGGATTAGCGGGATAGCTTCTTCGGAGGATAAGCCGGACAGGGAATGTTGGCCGATGGAGGTAATAACATCGCCGGATTTTATTCCGGCCTTTTCGGAAGGTGACCCACTGAGCAGTCCGATTACCAAAACCCCCTCCGGTACTATATCCAGATAAATGCCAATGCCGGAAAAGCTTTGTTCCAGGGAATCGTTGAAATCCCGATACTGAGCCGCAGTAAGGAAATTAGTATGTGGATCGCCTAGCTGTTGCAGCATGTCGTCAATGGTGGGGGAGGCCAATACTTCCTCGGGGACCGGGTCTACATAATAACTGCGCAGTAGTTCCCGTACTTCATCTTGAGCTGAAAGCTGAGCCAGAGCCGGGCTCGGGACAAGCAAGGTGATTAACAAAAGGGTCATTAGTATATGTATAGTTAAACGCTGGAAATTTTTCATTGGTATCCTCCTAATTAGTTCCGGGCTTCGGCCTTGTTCTTATCCGGTGGCGATCAATAGGAAGCCGGGGTTTATTCAATAATCATAACACGCTATTACAGGGGGTTGCCAGCTTTGTTTTGACTTCCCCATAGTAATATATTACTATGGTGCTAAAGTCTGACTTGCTAGTGCGACCTATTTTAGTAAATTTTTCATAATTGATATATATATATTTGATGGGGGAATAATAAATGCGTTTGGGGAAGGTAATGGTAGTTTTTGGAACCAGGCCGGAAGCTATCAAGATGGCTCCGGTCATCAAGGAATTGAAAAAGGTGCCAGACATAGAAACGAAGGTCGTGGTAACGGCTCAGCACCGGGAAATGCTGGATCAGGTCTTGCATTTATTTGCAATAGTGCCTGACTACGATCTTGATCTCATGAAAGATCATCAGGATTTATACAGCATTACCAGCGGGGTACTTAATGGACTACAGAGCATTATAGCAGAGGAAAAGCCCGATCTGGTTTTGGTTCACGGGGACACCACTACTACCTTTGCAGCCGCTCTGGCCGCTTTTTACCAGAAAATACCAGTCGGACATGTGGAAGCCGGACTACGCACCCGCAATAAGTATTCTCCCTATCCCGAGGAGATGAACCGGTCTCTGACCGGGAAGCTGGCTGAGCTGCATTTTGCGCCGACCGATTTATCCCGAGAAAATCTCCTTAATGAGTCGGTAGCTGCTTTTAAAATCTGGGTAACCGGTAATACCGTGATAGATGCCCTCATGGAAACGGTGCATCCCGATTTTAAATTTAACGATGAATTAAATGAAATTAATTTTAATAATAGAATATTACTGGTAACTACTCACCGCCGTGAAAACTGGGGCGATCGGATGAGAGACATTTATCAGGCCTTGATTCAGCTGGTGGATGAATTTGCTGATGTGGAGGTAGTATTCCCGGTTCACAAGAATCCAACGGTTAAGGATATAGCTCTGGAAATGTTGGAGGGCAGGGAGCGGTTTCACCTCCTGGAACCTATGGAGTATGAGCAGTTTGCCAATCTAATGAATGCATCCCACATAATATTGACCGATTCCGGCGGAATGCAGGAAGAGGCGCCTTCCTTAGGTAAGCCGGTACTTGTTTTGCGTGATACTACCGAAAGGCCGGAAGCTATTCAGGCCGGTACGGTAAAACTAGTGGGAACGCTGCAAGAGCATGTTTATAAGGCGTCCCGTCTTTTGTTGAGTGATCAGGAGGAATACCATAAAATGGCTCATGCAGTCAACCCTTACGGAGATGGTAAGGCAGCAGTGCGCATTGTGAAGGTTGTTAAAGACTTTCTCTATGTGCGTATAGGAGCTAGTAATTTGTAAAGATGTCCCCAGTGTTGCCTAGTGTTGCATATAACTAAGGAGGCATGTATGTCTGAATTAAGATTTGGATCCGATGGCTGGCGAGCTATAATGGCAGAGGATTTCACTTTTGCTAACGTTAGATTATTGGCCCAGGGTATTGCCAATTATTTAAAAAACAACAATCTTGCTAAAAAGGGTATTGTGGTAGGTTATGACAATAGGTTTCAATCGGAACAATTCGCGGCCGAGTGTGCGCGGGTTATGGCCGGGAATGGTATCCGGGTGGCGCTGATCAGAAAATCTGGCCCTACGCCTCTGACAGCTCATGCTATCAGATCAATCCAGGCGGGCGGAGCTATCATGTTGACTGCCAGCCATAATCCTCCCGAGTACAATGGCATTAAGTTTATCCCTGACTATGCAGGGCCGGCTTTGCCTGAGGTGACATTGGCCATTGAGGAAGAGGTTAAGCGGATCCAGGAGGGCGGCGGCAAAATTTACGAACTGGATTTGGAAAGAGCCGCAGAACTGGAATTGTTAAAAGAAATTGATATGGATCGTGAATACATCCATCAGATCTTTAAAATAATAAATCCTGAATTTTTCAAGCGACGGGTGCTTAAAGTAGTGGTTGATCCCATGTATGGATCCGGGGTCGGGTACTTGGATCGGATATTAACTGAGCTGGGCTGTGAAGTCAGGACCATAAACAACTATCGGGATCCGCTGTTTGGAGGTTCGATTCCCGAACCAACCGATGCTTTATTGGCCGACTTGAAGCGAACCGTTCTAACCTATAATGCTGATCTGGGTTTGGCTTTGGATGGAGATGCCGATCGCTTTGGAATTGTAGATAGCGATGGAGAGTTTATCGCCCCTAACCAATTTGCTTGTATCCTCTTTGATCACCTCCTGAACACCCAAACTTTTCGCGGCCCAGTTTGTCGTTCACTTACCACTACCCATAATCTGGACCGGATTGCGAAGCAAAACGGCCTGGGCGTAATTGAGACCCCGGTAGGATTCAAATACATATCTGAATGCTTAAGGGAAAAAGGTTGTATTGTCGGGGTAGAGGAGAGTGGCGGACTGAGCGTATTTGGGCACGTTCCTGAAAAGGACGGTATTCTGGCCTGTGTTCTGGCAGCTGAAATCATAGGCCTGACTGGCAAGTCATTTAAAGAATTGAGCCAGGAGATAGTGGATAAATATGGGCTAATGCAAGGTGAACGGGTGGATATTAAGGTTGCCTGTCGCGAAAAAGAGCGGATATTAGCTGATTTAAAGGACTGGGAGCCCAAAACGCTGGCAGGGATTAAAGTGGATAGATTCAATGAACTAGATGGTAAGCAATTTATCCTGGAAGATGGTAGTTGGCTCCTGGTTCGTCCATCAGGGACGGAATCGCTGATCAGGATCTACGTAGAAGCGGAGACTAAAACCCAACCCAGAGAAATGATAAACGAGGTGGCTAAAGCTCTGAAATTACAACTTGATTAAGTGCACACCAGATGACCGAAACGAACATTCGCTTTTATCAACCGTCTCACCCGAATTGATCGGGTTTTTCTAGAGACCAGGTAATTTTGCCTGCAATATCATAATTCATTGCAATAAGGAAAGGGATTATTGAGTGAATGACGAATTAGGTAGTAATCATAACGGCGAGATTCGGCAAAATAAGCTAGATGCGGCTTGGCAGCAGATGCTGGAAAACATGGAAGCCCACCGCAGTGAGATATATGATATTGCGGAAGACTGTCGGAGGCATTGTGAGGCCTTGAGATCCAGGTTGCAGGAATCAAAGCTGCTTGAAGAACAGGCGAAATTAAACCTGCAGGTGCAGAATCTGGAGCGATTGACCCATAAGGCTGAAGGCTGGTTGCAGCGTAGCGGCCTGGCTCAGCAGATATTGGCTGCGGAGGCTGGCCCGGCAAGTCAGGAGCGCGAAGATCATGACCATAAGCCCCTAGCCGGGAATGTTAAATATCTGGAGGCTGAGCATAGAAAAATTGCGCATGAACTTCATGATGGACCGGCCCAGATTATGGCCAGTATATTGCTGAAACTGGATTTGATAGAGTATTTATATACCCAGGATAGGGATCAGGCCGCAGCCGAGTTAGCGAATCTGCGGGAAATGAGTCGGGAGTGCCTGGGTGATATCCGACGTATAATGTTTGACCTGAAGCCGGGAGCCCTGAAAAACCGGGGACTGAAAACCACTCTTCAAGAATATTTCCATGACTACGCCCAAAAGCACAGGTTTACTATTGATTTCAAATTCTTAGGCCCGGAAAAGCGGCATGCACCGGCTGTAGACCTGGCTATGTTCCGACTGGTACAGGAGGCGATTGCCAATGTGCGTAAACATAGCGGGGTTACTGAAGCCCTGGTCACAATCGAGGAGACACCAGCCGGTTTAACCCTGATGGTGAAGGATAATGGCCGAGGATTTAATGTGGAAGAGACCTTGCTTGCGAATAATTATAGTTTTGGCATACCAGGAATGAAAGAACGGGTTGAACTTTTGGGGGGAAGCATCAATATTATTTCTCATCCGAAAGTGGGCACTCAGATTAGGGTAGAGTTGCCAGCAGAGGGGGAGCCTAGCGGTGGATAAAATCAGGATCGTACTAGCTGATGATCATACTATGGTCAGGGAAGGTCTTAGAAAATTGCTCCAAATCGATCCCAGTATAGAGATCATTGGTGAAGTAGGAGATGGCCAGGGAGCTATTAACATAGCCCGCAAAGAGAAACCGGATGTCATATTAATGGACATCAGGATGCCCGGCACTGATGGTCTGGTAGCCACGATTGTTATCAAGCGGGAATTGCCGGCTATCAAGATAATTGCGGTGACGGTTTTAGAGGATTTTGAAGTGGTGGAAATGGTCAAGGCAGGAGTATCTGCCTACCTATTGAAGGATGTGGCCGGAGCTGAAATTATCAACACCATTCACAAGGTTATGTCGGGTGAGGTAGTGATCCATCCGCGGGTTGCCAAATGTTTGGTCAATGAATTTATTCGCAGTGAAAATAAAAAGGATGAGATTAAATTAACCCGACGGGAGCAAGATGTCCTAACCCTTTTGGTTCATGGCAGCAGCAATAAGAATGTTGCCGACAGAATGTTTATCAGCGAAAAAACGGTAAAAAACCACTTAACCAGTATCTTCAGGAAGTTGGGAGTCAGAGACCGAACCCAGGCTGCTGTTTATGCCCTAAAAAACAACCTAGTAGATGCAGATTAGGGAAGTAAGGGGACGGAGCGCCAAGGGGACGTTTTGATTGCCATCCCATCCAAGTTCCTGGAGGGATGGCAATCAAAACGTCCCCTTGGCGCTCCGTCCCCTTACTTCCCCTCT
>CAZYJA010000095.1:7611-9254 GCA_964647245.1 uncultured Syntrophomonas sp.
TAGTAGATGCAGATTAGGTGACAGGGGGGAAACAGGGGGACGGTTCTCTTGTTCCCCCCATGTCACTCGTCCCCTCTGTTTCCCAATCGCTTCGGGTAATCAATTGACCTCTAACCGGCATATTATATATAGATATATAGATAGGCTGTAAGGAGGTTTTCCTGTGCTGCTGATACTGAAAGTAATTAGTTTTGCCATCTGGCTATTAATTATGGTATTTGCCATCAAGGCTGTTTATAAGCGTAAGTCACCGACTCAGGAATATAAATGGCAACTGCCCGAGGAGGCTAATCATCCCACTTACAATATAGAAAGAATAAAATAAGTTAATATGGTATAATAGTTTGCATATTGTAGATATTTACCTGCTGGGTAATATGTTAGTGATGAGGTGCTTACCATGTGGGAATCCTTTTTAGATTTCCTGTTTCCTCAGGAGGGGTGCTGTATATGTCGCAAGCCTGGGAGATATTCCAGAAGACAACCTTGGTGTCAGGATTGCGCGAATAAAATGGTTGAATTACAGTGTTCCGATTCTACCTGCGATAAATGCGGGAAGTATTTGCAGGAGTGCCAGACCCTGTGCGTGGATTGTCGTAACAATCCCCCCCGGTTTGATATAGCCCGTGCGGTTGGTCCTTATGATGATCCTTACCGGATCACTACCAAGGTGCTCAAATTTATGGGTAGGAAGCATTTAGCGTACCAGATGGGCCACTTGATGGTTAAGAAAATCAAAGAAGAACCTCGCTTTGGCAAGATTGACCTAATCGTGCCAGTACCCATATCTCCGAAAGGCCTTCAAAGGAGGGGCTTCAATCAGACTGATTTGCTGGCCCAGCAAATCAGCAAAGAACTGGGGATTAGGATGGACAGTACGGTTATACATAGAGTTAAAGAGACTCCTAGCCAGACGGAGCTTTCCCGTGAAGAACGTGAAAAAAACCTCCTATGTGCTTTTGAAATAAACGAGCCTGAGAGAGTAGCCAACCAAGAAATACTGCTGGTCGACGATGTTTATACGACCGGGTCCACCGGGCGTGAATGTACCCGCACGCTTTTGGATGCAGGAGCTGTCCGGGTTTGTATAATCACCTGGGCCACTGGCAGAGGCTTCTAGATTTTGGCTTGACCCCAAAATCATTGCTATTTACTTATTTGAAGTATATAATTATTGGTACTAGCTGGGTATATTCTCGTTATTTGCTACCGCCCGGCAATACTCAAAAAAGTGAGGGATATGTTAATGTTTGAAGACAAAGTTTTAGTGTGTCAAGATTGCAATGAAGAGTTTGTGTTTACTGTTGGTGAGCAGGAATTCTACCATGAGAAGGGTTTTGAAAACGAACCCAAGCGTTGCAAAGATTGTAGACAAAACCGTCGCAACAATAGCGGAAACAGAGGAGCAAGAGAGATGTTTACAGCTGTGTGTGCCGAATGTGGAGCTAATACCGAGGTTCCCTTTAAACCAGTGGATGGAAGGCCGGTCTACTGCTTAGAATGTTTCCAGCGGCAAAAACAATCAGCATTATAATAAGAATAATTCGCCGGGCTTTTCAAGCCCGGTTTTATTTTGGGATAATACGGTGATAATTGCGGTGCCAGATAATTGCGGTGCCAGGCACCACTTATTGTCCCAATAA
>CAZYJA010000096.1:0-9215 GCA_964647245.1 uncultured Syntrophomonas sp.
TAAGGCCGAAGTTCAGGTTGGAGATCGTGTTAGTGGGTCTATTAATAATGGTTTGTTAGTCTATTTAGGTATTTCCAAAAATGATACTGCTCAGGATGTATCCTTTTTAGTAGATAAAATTGTTAACTTAAGAATTTTTGAAGACGAAAATTGCAAGTTAAACCGGTCACTTTTGGATACCAAAGGTGAGCTATTGATTGTATCTCAGTTCACTCTATATGCAGATTGCACTAAAGGAAAGAGACCAAGTTTCACGAATGCTGCCTCTCCTGATTCGGCTGATATGTTATATGAAGCATTTATTATTTTATGTAAAGATAAAAACATAAAAGTTGAAACAGGTATTTTTGGAGCTTCCATGAATGTTAATTCAATTAATTCAGGACCAGTTACAATAATTCTTGAAAGTAAACCGAGTATTTAAATTCAAAATATTATTGTAACATTATTTTGGGGAGGGATATTATGGATCGGGACGTTAACTGTATGGTTGAGTTAATGCGCCATTCGCATAATACCGTAGTAGTGACCGGAGCTGGCATCAGTACCGAAGCAGGTATACCCGACTTTCGGGGCCCGAACGGCATTTACCGCCAGTTGGGAGAGAACCGGGTAATGAGTATTATCAATATCGATTTTTTCCGGCAATCACCCCAGGAGTTTTATAAGTTTTACCGTCAACATTTTGCATTCCCGGCGGTTGAGCCCAGTATAGCACATGTGGTCTTGGCTGAAATGGAGAAAAAGGGTTTGATTAGAGCCATTGTAACTCAGAACATAGATAATCTGCACCAAAAAGCGGGCAGTAAAAATGTTTTGCCAATCCATGGCAATGCTGATCAATACGTTTGTACCAATCATGCCTGCCAGGCAGTATTTAACCAGAAAGTCATTGATAAATGCCCGGAGATTGTACCTCGCTGCAGCCAATGTGGAAGTATTTTGAAGCCTAATGTGGTTTTATTTGGAGAGCTGATTCAACACTTCAGCCAAGCCCAAGCAGCAATTCTTAATGCTCGGCTCCTGCTAGTAATTGGCACCTCTCTGACTGTATATCCCCTGGCCGGGTTCGTTAAAGAGTTCAGTACTTTTACCCAGGATTTAATAATTATCAATCAGGGATATACCCCTATGGATCATGCTGCGACTATAAAGATTGATACCAGCAAGACGGGTGATTTTTTGTCAGCAGTATTGCAATGCCTCCAGGAGTAGTAATCCTTGTAATGTATGCGTCCTTGTGTGTAGAGTAATGAGGCTCCAGCTAATTTATATAACTCTTTCCGGGTGAGGGCAAGAGTTGGGTCTATTTTAAGCAAGTCATCCCGGGAGTAATTCGAATTTTGGAAAGGAAGGTGTTGGTTAGAATGAAATCTTATCGTAAAGTGCTGCATTTTACTTTTCCCAGCCGTAGAGGCTTGCAAAACATAACCGGGAAGGTTCAACAGGCGGTGGATGAAAGTGGCGTGCTGGAAGGCCTGGTACTGGTAAATGCCATGAATATTACCGCCAGTGTATTCATTAATGATGATGAGGAGGGTTTACATAATGATTATGAGATTTGGCTGGAAAAGTTGGCTCCTGAAAAGCCCTACAGTCAATACTCCCATAACGGTTTTGAAGATAATGCCGATGCCCATTTAAAACGTACTATCATGGGTCGGGAGGTTGTAGTAGCTATTACCCAGGGAAAATTAGATTTTGGAACCTGGGAGCAGATATTCTATTTTGAATTTGATGGCAAGAGGGAAAAACGAGTTCTGATAAAAATTATCGGCGAATAGGCTCCGACTATTACACTCTGACATGGCTGATCCCAATCCCTTAATAATGGTTACCCTGGCATTCTGATTGATACCGGGAATACATATTGCGTGATAAACAAGCATTCCAAAAGAATTACCCGAACAGATCAAAACCTAGCTGCGACCATCCCGTGGGGATGGTTTTTTCTTATCAGTCTACCAGCAAGCACAAATGCAATTGGTTATTGACATATGTGAAAAATGATATAATAATTAACATATTAGGCATATGTCAATAAAGTATAAGTGGAAATTGGGTACAGCGAATACAAATTATATTTTAGTTCGATAAGGAGAATGGAAAATGAGCGAAACATGTGATCAGAGTTGCAGCAGTTGCGGTGAGGAATGCACCGATCGGTCAGAACCGAAAACTAATTTTACCGAATCGCCCCATGAACTTAGCAGCATCAAAAAAGTGATTGCAATTGTGAGTGGCAAAGGAGGGGTGGGTAAATCCCTGGTGGCCTCCATGCTGGCAGTTAGTATGAACAGGAGAGGCCATAATATTGCTATTCTAGATGCTGATGTAACCGGACCCTCCATACCTAAAGCGTTTGGTATTAATAAAAAGGTTACCGGCAATGAAAATGGTTTAATTCCCGTTAAGAGCCAGACCGGTATTGATATCATGTCGATTAACCTGTTGCTGGAAAATGATACCGACCCGGTGGTTTGGCGCGGCCCTATTATTGCTGGAGCCGTTAAGCAGTTTTGGACCGATGTAATCTGGCAGGATATCGACTTTATGTTCATTGACCTGCCTCCTGGCACAGGTGATGTGCCCCTGACAGTATTTCAATCATTAAAAGTAGACGGAATTATCGTGGTTACCTCGCCCCAGGAACTGGTATCCATGATTGTATCCAAAGCAGTTAAAATGGCCCAGATGATGAATATTCCAATCATAGGATTAGTAGAAAATATGGCCTATTTCAAATGCCCGGATTGTGATCAGGAACATAAAATATTCGGGGACAGTCATATTGCGCAAATAGCTGCAAAGTATGATCTGAAGGTATTGGCCCAACTGCCCATCGACCCTGCTATTGCTGGGGCTTGCGATAAAGGGAGGATTGAGTTTTGGGAGGGTGACTGGTTCGATAGTATAGTGGAAATTTTAGAAAAAGACGGGGGGAAAAAAATGAAAATTGCCGTAGCAAGTGAAAACGAGATGGTAACTGAACACTTTGGCCATTGTTTGAACTTTAATATCTTTGAAACCGAAAATGCACAAATTATTAAGGGTGAATCCATAGCAAATCCCGGACATAAGCCTGGTTTTTTACCTAATTTCTTGAGTGACCTGGGAGTTGAGGTTATTATTTCCGGTGGTATGGGTGGTGGCGCTATTGATTTATTCAATGAAAAAGGTATTGAGGTAATTGTAGGTGCGAGTGGTAATGCCCGGACCGCGGCTGAACAATATTTGCTGGGAATGCTTAAATCCACGGGTTCAATTTGTCATGAGCATCAGCACCATGATCAATGTGGGGCCGATTAATAAAGGTTTAGTCAGGCTTTTGAGTGAGCATCAAAGGCAGTCATGATTGGAGGCAATGAGAGTTATGAGCTATGATTATGTATCAGATTATATGTGGAAGGAGCTGGCCCTGGATTTTGCGAAAAGGTGGCTGGCGCATGATGGTCTGTGGTTTCAAGCCGTAGAACGCCGCTTTGGAATCGATGCGGCTATTGCGATGGATATAGATGCGTGGGAGAAACAAACCGTTTTAGAAGCCAAACGAATAATGAACCTTCTGCAATTAGAGGCGGGCGGAGGTTTGGATGCCTTGGAACAATGCCTGAAATACCGCATGTATGCCTTTTTGAATGAACAAGAAATTATCCGCCCGGATGAAAAAACGCTAATATTTCGTATGAATAAGTGTCGTGTCCAGGCAGCCCGTGAAAGTAAAGGTATGGAATTCTTCGGCTGCAAACCGGTAGGCCTGGTTGAATACGGCAAGTTTGCCGAGACGGTTGATAGTAGAATTACGACCAGATGTATTGGCTGTCCTCCTGATGCAGTGCCTGCTGCGGAATGGCATTGTGGATGGGAATTTAGCATTCAGTAGTATCCGAAGTTATCGCTGAGGCACTTATCAGCATATATTCAAATAAAAAATTTATTGCTAAAGAAGAATGAACCAACCAAAACTGCTGCAGTGGCAGTCTTGGTTGGTTCAAAGGCTGTTTAGGTGAGAATCTCTTTCACCAACATACAATAAGAAACGATGGAATACCAATTCACTGACCATAATAGCGGTAGCTGAGCATAAGGCTGCAGTAAAACACGGGATATCCGATGCCTAAATAGTAGATGCTATTGGCTTCATTCTTAAGCGGTTATTTCGTAGTGCTATCAAAGGTTTTTAATAACCGGAGGAAATGATTCGCTTCTCTTAAGACATGATCCGCCAAAAGAGGTATTATTATTGACCTGATTTGGTTCATTAATATTAACTGATCGCCGGTATTTTTAAAGTTTCTTATTGCCGTAGTGCTGTTTATTTCGTCGCGAACTAGTACTCGCAGCTTAGTGCTACTGGCGGTTCGTTTTACTTTTATCGCTCGTTTTTGTAGGTTTCTGAACTTTCTGGCAAAGGAATAAGAAGTTCTTATTAAGCTTACTTCAGTAGGATCTAAAAGGTGGGCGATGAATAGAGCATGCTCAGACATTATTCTATCCCAGAATACCTTTTCATCTATTATTTCTTTAGCAGGGTCAAGTGCCATTCTATTTTGTAATCTTTCTAGATGCTGAATGAAGAATCTGGCCTCACGCCTGATATGCTCAATCAACAGCGGATAATTGAAAGTATATAATCTGCCTGCCAAGGCTTCCTGGAGAATAAGGGTTTTGAATCTCACCAGCGATTTAGTCAGTACTATGGCCCGGGAATTAAGAGTAGATACCCTTTTATCCAGGGCGGGATCTCCAATACCAGGCTTTAGCAACATTTCTTTACGGGTTAAAGCAGTGTTGAATTTTACACCCGACAATCCAGCCGTCTTTTTTTCCGCCCGGATAGTTTTGTTGGTGAAAACTTCACCCGAATTGAGTACCTTCCTGCTGACATTATAATTTGCCAAAGCCACAGCTTCAGCAAGTAACCGTTCAAAGCTTTTTCTAAAGCGATCTGCCCTTAATACTAAATTCCTATTTTTGGGGACAAAGGCAGCCTCAATAAAAAAGGAGTGTTCTTTCATGATCCGAAGGAAAAAAAGATTTAACTCCAGGGATTTTTGCACGAACATTGCCGATGTTAACTTAGCCATTTGCGACGCACCTCCTTCCAATTTAATGTATGATATTCAACATGGAAGGATATGGTTACTGATAGCCTATAACGAAAAGGATATCCAGATTCTATTAGCACCTGGATCCCAAAATCATAGTTACGGGCATTCAAACTACCTGAGCATTGAATAATATTTTCCAGTCTTTTTCATACTATAAGCAGATATGACCGCATATGTTATACTTTTTATAACCTCTTGACACAAGGGGTGAATAATAAGATATTGATGGTAGATACCCTGAGGATTAAATATTTCTTCATTTCTCACTAAGCTACGTGCCGATGAGTTCTGGGGTAAAAATAAAAGAAAAGGAGGGATTAGAAAATACATCCCACGGTATTGAGAGATGATTTAAGATCCATTCCTTTTGACTAATGGTATTTTATTGACTGGGTTCAGATTTTATAGATATTGAATAGAAATTGAGGTGAACGCCATTAAGCACATTGAAGTGAATCAGGTCATAGAGGCGGTAAGGAACATTTGTATAGAGGCTAATTACGTGCTGCCAACTGATGTCATGAATACCCTGGAAAATGCTGCTAGCTCAGAGCCGTTTAAACCTGCCGCAGGAATTCTGAATCGGATTGTCGAAAATCATCGTCTAGCCGGAAACGGGGTTTATCCTATTTGCCAGGATACCGGTATGGTCTTTACTATGGTTGAGTTGGGGCAGGATGTCCATATTGAAGGTGGTTCGCTCGAGGAGGCTATCCATGAAGGTGTGCGTCAGGGTTACAACCAGGGCTTTCTCAGAAAATCGGTGGTGAGAGATCCACTTAATCGCACCAATACCGGGGACAATTCTCCGGCGGTTATTCAATGGCGGGTAGTACCGGGTGATGAACTGAAAATTGTGGTAGCACCTAAAGGCTTCGGTTCTGAGAACATGAGCCGATTAAAAATGCTCATGCCATCCGACGGCCTGAAGGGGGTAGAGGATTTTGTTATGGAAACTATTGAACTGGCGGGTTCCAACCCCTGTCCACCCATAGTAGTTGGTATCGGGATCGGCGGTACCTTTGATCTGGTCGCCTGCCTGGCGAAAAGGGCGTTACTGCGGCCCCTTGACCAACCCCATCCAGACCCAATCTATCGCGATCTGGAGAATGATTTGCTGGCCAAGATCAATGCCACCGGCATTGGGCCTCAAGGTCTGGGGGGCAAGACCACTGCCCTGGCAGTTCGGATCGAAACCTATCCCACCCATATAGCTGGTCTTCCGGTAGCCGTTAATATTAATTGTCATGCCGCTCGACACGTCGAAATTATTTTGTAGGTAAAAACTATATAAGGAGGGTGTCTATGGACATCAGGATTACGACTCCGCTGGATCGGGAACAGGCTATTCAGCTGAAAGCTGGAGATGCAGTCCTCATTAGCGGTACTATTTATACTGCACGTGATGCAGCGCATAAACGGATGATCGAAACCCTGGCCCAAGGTGAAGAGCTGCCATTTGATATCAAAGACGCCATAATCTATTATGTAGGCCCATCCCCCGCCCGACCTGGCAATGCGATTGGTTCAGCCGGTCCGACCACATCCGGACGCATGGACGCCTATGCACCGCGGTTGTTGGATCTAGGTCTGAGGGGCATGATCGGCAAGGGGGAACGAAACGGTGCCGTAATAGAGGCCATTGTGCGCAATCAGGCCGTTTATTTTGCCACGATCGGTGGCGGTGCGGCCTTAGTCGCTGACTGCATAAAATCATCGGAGATCGTTGCGTATGAAGACCTGGGTACCGAAGCCATTCAGAAGCTAGAAGTTGTGGATATGCCTGCTATCGTAGTGATTGATGCAACCGGTGAGAATTATTACCAAATAGGTCGCCAGGTTTACCTGTCTCAATAACTTGGCAAGGAGATAGCATGATCGTTACCAAATCAGCTAAAGCTGGTCAATTATCAATTTGAATTGCAATTGTAGACGCAGTCTAACAACGTCACTCCTTTTGCACTATTAACAGTAGGGGAGAACAAAGAAAAGTTCAAAACAATAAAGTATTTTGCAGGAGTTATTGGTTTTGTGACGAAAGTTACCATAAACAATTTAAAATGCTCCGAGCCTAGTAACCTAAATTGAGAAATATGGTTTATAGGCCGATAGGGTGTATCGGGAAACTGATATGCCTCCCGTTGTGGAAAGGAGAAGCTGAATCGGCCAAATAAAAGGCGAACTGCTTGTCGCAGTTCGCCTTTGCATGTTTATTAATGGTTGTTATGAGTTCATTATCGTCTCAAACAGCGAATGAGCTTATCCCGTTTACTAATGAGAGATAACCGACTGGCGATTGAGCTAGCAAGGATGAAGTTTGGCTTGATACCTTTTGAAGGTCAAGTAGACGGTATTATGAGGTGATACATTTGGTGCCCCAAGCTGCCAATTGGGTCATATGCGACACTTGTAAAATGGGAAAACGGGGTGGAGAGTTGTGAAGAATATTGTGCAAGCAGGAAAAACCAAGCGACCCTATCTGTCCAATAGAGACCTGCTGGTTATAGCTATTTTGAGTGGAATTGGCGGAGTAATGAGTACCTATATAGGCTATCTGGCTAATCTTTTAAATACCGTGTTGGGAGTCCCTTTTGGAGCAGGACAGTTAATGTCTGGTATGCATGTTTTCTGGATTATACTAGCTGCGGGTTTAGTCAGAAAAAATGGCGCCGGTTCAGCTGCAGGGTTACTGAAGGGTTGTATTGAGTTTTTAACCGGGGGCACCCATGGGATTGTGATAATTATTGTATGTTTAGTACAGGGTATAATAATTGATTTGGTATTATTTGTTTTCCGTCGTTATACTTTGACCTACTTGGCTCTGGCTGGAGGTCTGGCTGCTGCCACCAATGTGTTGGTGTTTCAAATTTTGTATTTTTCAGGGGTGGGATGGGGCTATATTATCTTGATTTCTGGTCTGGCATTTATCTCAGGTGTAATTCTTGCCGGCAGCTTTGGCTACCAGGTAATAAATATTATTATCCAGGCCCGGCCTTTTCAATTAAATGTTCAGGATCAAATATTTATTGCACCAGCAAAAAACCGCAAAATAAGCCTGGTGGCTACCGGGTTAATTTTTCTGCTTTTTACCAGCGGGGCTGTATATTACTTTGCGAATATTTTTTCACCGCCCTGGTCCCAACCTCAGTGTACAGTAGAAGGAACGGTGGAACAAGGCCGGTCTTTTCGCCTGTCTGATTTCAGCCAGCAGGAGGTCACTATTCGTGCCGAGTTAAATGGTCAGTATATGCATGTGCCAGAACAAGAATATACCGGAGTTCCGGCTGCGGCGATAATTAAAGAAGCTGGCCTGATACCTGGCAGTACAATATTGAAGGTAATAGCTGCCGATGGATATATGGTGGAATTTTCCTTAGAACAAATACTAGCTGATGATAAGTTCCTTTTAATAGAAGAAGATGATATGATGCGTCTGATAGCTGCAAATTACGACGGGAGTCGCTGGGTAAGACAGGTTAACAAGCTATTAATAGAGTAAAGAGCAGGAAGTGGCTTAATGAGCAAAGTAGTAGTATCCCTGCAGGGGGTTAATTTTCAATATCAGGGAAGCACGACGCCCGCTTTAAGGGATATCAACTTGCAGGTAGAGCAGGGAGAGTTTATCTGTATAACCGGTAGCAGTGGCTGTGGAAAATCAACCCTGGCTCTTTGTATGGCCGGGTTTATACCTCATAACGTGGCAGGTCATATGAGCGGTTCGGTTATCATTAATGGCATGGACAGTAGGCGATGTACCCCAATCCAACTGGCCGGCAGTATCGGCTTGGTGCAGCAGGATCCGGAAGTGCAGCTTTGTACCTTAAAAGTAATAGACGAAGTTGCATTTGGTCCGGAAAACCTCTGTTTGACCAGAGAAGAGATTAAGGACCGGGTGGAGTGGGCCTTGGGCGCAGTTAATTCTTTAAATTTAAAGGATCGGGAGGTTTATTCTCTTTCCGGGGGCGAAAAACAACGGATTGCTATTGCCTCTATACTGGCCATGCACCCGTCATTGATTATTCTGGATGAGCCCACGGCTAATCTTGATCCAACCGGCACATCAGAAGTACTGCAGGTGATTAAGAAACTGGGTCAAAAAACATC
>CAZYJA010000097.1:0-9179 GCA_964647245.1 uncultured Syntrophomonas sp.
AGCCGTACGGAGATGTGACGGCAGAAAGTATTCCAGGCATTTTAACAGGATATAAATAAATCGAAAGGAGGGAATATGATGGCCGAGGAGATGCGCATAGTTTTGCGCAACTATGGAAAAATTGACCCGCTTAAAATTGACGACTATATACAAGCTGGTGGTTATCAATCACTGGCCAAAGCCCGCAGTCTCAGTCAGATGCAGGTCATAGATGAAGTGAAAAATTCAGGCCTGCGAGGACGCGGCGGTGCTGGTTTTAATGCCGGTATGAAGTGGAATTTCAGTTATCTCACCCCCGCCGACCAGAAATATGTAGTTTGTAATGCTGATGAAGGCGAACCGGGTACCTATAAAGATCGTATTATTATGGAAAATGACCCCCATACCGTCCTGGAAGGAATGGCTATATGTGGTTATGCTATTGGGGCCACCAAAGGTTACATCTATTGCCGGGGAGAATATCCTTATGTGGTTGATGTGCTGAATCAAGCCATTGCCCAAGCCAAATCCCTGGGAATTTTGGGTGATTTCGATATTGAGGTAAGAATGGGGGCAGGTGCCTATGTATGCGGCGAGGAAACCGCACTGTTGGAGTCAATTGAGGGTCACCGGGGTGAACCCCGTTTTAAACCTCCCTTCCCGGGAGTAGCAGGTTTATGGGGCAAGCCAACCGTAGTGAATAATGTAGAGACCTATGCCAATGTTCCAGTCATCCTGGAAAAAGGGGCAGATTGGTTCAAAGGAATCGGGGCTAGTGGTTATCCCGGAACTAAAGTGTTTACTTTGACCGGTGACGTAGTAAATAAGACCGTTTTTGAACTTCCTACCAATGCTACCATCCGTGACGTAGTATTCGGAATGGGGGGAGGCATAGTAGGCGGCAAGAAATTTAAAGCTGTACAGATCGGTGGAACCTCAGGTGGATTTATCCCGGAATCATTGCTCGATACCCCGGTAGACTTTGATTCCATGACCGCAATTGGAGCCACTCTGGGATCAGGAGCGGTTTTCGTAATGGATGAAAGTGTCGATCTGGTGGATGTTATTGAAAGGATTACCAAATTCTTTGAACATGAATCTTGTGGCAAATGTACCCCCTGTCGGGAAGGCACCAAGAGAATGCATGAAATTCTGAAAAAGATTAACAGCGGCAAAGGCACTGCGAAAGATATTGCACTGTCGGAAAGACTGGGCCAGGTTATGACCAGAGCTTGCTTGTGTGGTCTAGGCCAGGCAGCACCCGGACCAGTATTGACTACCCTAAAGAATTTTAGACCGGACTATAACGCCAAATTGGGGTAATAGCTGCTGAGGCAGAATAATTGCTGATTATACCAGCGGCAGGCTCGGGTAGGTTAATCCAACTGAGCCTGCCTTAGCGAACTTTCAGTATAATAAGATATTTATCTCCGATCCTAATTATCTGTAGCCAAGCAGGTATGAAGATTAGGACGATGGGTGTAACTGGAAACGGAGCGCCTCCCGCATTTGGAAAGGAGAGTGAAACGGTTCGATCATACGGTCGTGCCTGCACAGTCATGCGGGCACGACCTTTTTTGTGTGCATAATAAATGGCAGGGAAGACGGGTTTGGTTTAGCAACCAGGAAGCACAACTTGTAAGGGAAACAGTAATTATTAAAGGAGTGATAGTATGTATGCGACTATTGACCGATTTGCGGGCGATTTCGCAGTTTGTGAGATTAATGGCGAAATAATGGTCAGCATAGAGAGAAATTATGTGCCTCAAGAAGCTAAAGTTGGCAGTACATTTTTGCTGGGAGACCAAATAACGAGTGCAATACAGGGAACACTAAGACAGAATAGGGTCGTTGGTTCTCATTCTGACAATGAACAACGTAAATTGTAACCATTTTATGTTGACACCTATAAGTAGGGCTGCGAATGGATATGGGGTGAATAAATGAGAGCTTGGCCGGGTATAAAATGGAAGCCGAAAAAGTCAACCAGAATAAATATTAACTGGGATAAGGTGGTACTGCAGGAGAGAGTAATGCCGGAGCTGAAAATAGCCGCTCGGGCACAGGCTATCTATGATATGGGCATGGGAATACCACCTGCGACCCGGGTTATACAAGACAGCTTGACTGGCAGAGAAGTTGTTGTCAGTGATAATTATGAGATTTATGGGGAAACAGGTTGGGATGATTTTTCGCTGGTCAGAGCGACAATGCTCGTGAGGCCAGAAATACTGCCTGAATGGGTAGTTGCCAAACGCTGGAATGAGAAAAACTTTCGTAATGAGATAAATTCACATGCCAATCGAATGGCTATTGATCCTGGCTCACCGGTAGAATACTGGATGGGTCTGAAGGTAATTCAGGCCAGTCTCATGAAAAGATCAGGGCCGGAAGCAGTATTAGCACAGACTCACAGTATTTTGCTGGAAATGTACCTGGCCGTGCAGTAAAATTAACGGGCTATTCGGGTATCTGCGCAAGGTATCGGGGAGGCCCTGCTGTTTTTGCAGATAACCGAGAAGCCCTATATGACGAAGTAGGGGTAGAGCCTGTAACTATAGTAGCCCAATGAAATTAGTATGTATGATGTTGGGTTCATAAACAAATAAAAGATATTATTAGGTATTCTATTCTGCTGAGCATACATACAATAAAGCTAAAATCTGTATGCACAAAAAAGAGGTCTATCAACTGCAAATTATACTGCGGTTTTCGGTACATCGTCCATTTTCAATCCCGACCACAAGATCTCCTAAAAAGCTGGCATCTTCCTCATCGTGAGTAACCAGAATAAAGGGTATTAGCCATTCTTTATGCAGTCTCTTTATCTCGTGTCTTAAGCTCTCTTTGTTAATCCTATCTAAAGCACTAAAAGGTTCATCCAGTAGAAGTAATTTCGGTTGAACCACCAGAGCCCTCGCCAGGGCAACCCGTTGCTTCTCCCCTCCAGATAACTGTCCAGGATAGCGGTTCGTCAGGTGCTTTACTCCACAGGAATCCAAGACCTGAATTGGTTCAATAAAAGAAGCCGATTTATGACTTTTGAGACCATAATTTACATTTTCTCTGACTGTCATATGGGGAAAGAGGGCATAATTCTGGAATAGATAGGCAATGTCTCTATTTCGAGATGGTACATTGTTTTTTTCAACTGATGAGTATAAAATCCTGTTATTTAACTCTATAAGTCCTTCCGAAGGAGTCAATAATCCAGCAATACAATGCAGAATAGTGGTTTTGCCGGCACCGGATGCCCCCCACAAAACCAGAATTTGATTTTCCAATTCCAAGTTGATATTTAGGTTGAAGTTCCATAGTTTCTTACTGAATTGAGCTTTTAACACAATACACCACCATAAAATTAATGTCGCTGTTTTTTAGTCCAGCGGTTTACCCCAAAAATAACCGCAAAACTAAATACCGTGATGATTGCTACCAGAGTTCTGGCAGTAAGGTCGTCTCCTGATCCAACTGCAAAGTAAATGGCCAGAGGGATGGTTTGGGTCCGCCCGGGTATATTGCCGGCCACCATAAGAGTAGCACCGAACTCTCCCAGAGCTCGCGCGAAAGCCAAGACCAGGCCTGCGGTTATGCCAGGCCAAGCTAACGGGAGAGTAATAGTAAAAAAGATTCTTATCTCATTGGCGCCCAGGGTTCGTGCTGCCTTTTCATAATTTGGATCGACACTAATAAAGGCGGCTTTGGCTGCTTGATAGAACAAAGGAAAGGCTACCACGGTTGAAGCCATAATTACCGCCCACCAGGTAAAGATTATGGTTATTCCGATACTGTCCAGGTATTTGCCGATGAGTCCATTTTTACCAATCAAGATTAACAAACCATAGCCAATTACTGATGGCGGCAGTACCAAGGGTAAAGTAATCAAGGCTTCAAATCCATCTTTGCCATAGAAATCATGGCGGGCCATAAAACGAGCCAGAGGTAAACCTAAAACAGCAACTAAAAATACTACAATGAAGGCAACACGGACCGAAAGGATTACTGGAAACCAATCTTTCAGATATAATAACATCGGGATTTAACTACTTGCCGAGTGATTTGAAGCCATATTTAATAAAGACCTGTTGTGCTTCATTAGTAAGTAAAAAAGCCTCAAAATCGGTTGCTTCTTGCGGATGTTTGCTGCTGGCAATTACTGCCATGGGATAGACAATTGGTTTGCTGGACTCAGCTGGAGCGGCGGCTACGATTTTGCCTTCTTTCATTTGGGTGGTATCAGAGAGATAAACCAAGCCGGCATCCACATTGCCGGTTTCCACCCAAGTTAAAACCTCGCGTACATCTTTGGCCATAACCAGCTTGGGTTGGATCTTATCCCAGAGTTTCATAGTGGTCAAGGTTTCTTGGGCATATTTGCCAGCCGGTACTGTTTCTGGAGTGCCAATACTGATTTTCGCAACCGATTTATCAGTAAGGTCTTCAAAACTAGTCAGGGGACTATTCTTTTTGGCGATTAAAACCAGTTCGTTGCCTAGTAGATTCTTAAGAGAAGCATCCGTTATTAACTTCTTTTGAGCCAGTACATCCATTTGGGTTTTGCCGGCTGAAATGAAGAGGTCTACTGGGGCACCTTCTTCAATTTGTTTTTGCAGGGTTCCGGAAGCAGCAAAATTATAAGTGACCTTAATACCGGGGTGTTTGCTGTTATAGATGGTTTGTAGTTCTTGCCCGGCATCCTGCAGACTGGCTGCCGCCGCAATTAATAGGTTAACTGATTCTGCTGGGGGTGCTGTAGTTTGGGTTGCTTGCTTACTGTCGCCACAACCGGTTATGGCGATTACTGCAAAAATCATAAGACCAAGTAAAACTAACAATTTTTTCATTACGTAATTCCTCCATAAAAGTATATTTGATTATGCTTTCTACCCCCCCTTTAACATTATAAATAATTCAAATGTAAGGATTATTCTACTAGAGGTGTGCACTCTTACATTTAATTTCGGAATTCTCATAGTACTAGGTATCATACCAAGGATATTTTATGAAAAATCGCTAGGTAAATGAAATAAGTAAATATAAATAAACAAAAAGGCAACACAAAGAGTTAAATGAAACAGCGTAAAACATACAAAACACAACAAAAACAAACAAAACGTTATTATCTAATTATACTAGACTATGATAGAATTGGAGTCAATAAGTTTTGGAGGTAATTCTTTGTGCCAGAAGAAAATTCTTTAACCCCTGAGGAAGTTGCTGCCGTACTTAAAATCACCAAGAATACAGTATATGAGCTTATAAAACGCGGAGAGCTCCCAGCTTACCGGATTGGCAGGAAACTTAGGGTTGACCCGGACGATGTAGAGCTTTTCCGAAAGCAAGGCAAGAGTTTTGAGTTCGTGCAGAAAGATAACCCGGTTCAACGCATAGAAATGGGACCACAAGTCCAGATATCTGCGGTACCAGAAGTAGATTTTAAGTATCAGGGTCAGATCATTTGCGGACAGGATATAATACTTGACGTTTTAGCCCGTCATCTGGAAGCAAATTCAAACCCCATCCGCGCTTATCGCTATCAAGTAGGTAGTTTTACTGGCCTGTCGGCACTTTATCAAGGCAAGGCTGATATGGCTGGTATTCATCTCTGGGATGGTGATGCGGGACGGTACAACATATCTTATGTACGTCATCTGCTGCCAGGTGTTCCCACCATGATTGTCCATTTAGCTATGCGCATGCAAGGGTTCTATGTGATGAAGGGAAATCCAAAGAATATTAATGATTGGCAGGATTTAGCTCGGCCTGAAATAAGATTTATTAACCGAGAAAAGGGTTGCGGAACCAGGGTTTTGTTGGATGAACAACTGCGCCGCTTAAAGCTGAGCAGCAGATCTGTTAATGGTTATGACCGGGAAGAACATTCCCATTTAGCGGTTGCCAGTGCAGTAGTTCGAGGGGAGGCTGATGTGGCTTTGGGCAATGAAAAGGCCTCATTGCAGGTGCGTGGGGTAGATTTTATTCCCTTGCAGAAAGAGAGGTATGAATTAGTAGTTAAGAAGGAAAACTTTGATAAATTACCGTTTCGAACTGTTATGCAAATCCTTCAGTCCAAAGAATTTATAGCAGAGGTACGAGGATTGGGAGATTACGATTTATCCGAAACCGGCAAAATAATTGCTGAACTTTAGTTGTAAAAAAATTATACCAACTTCTAAATTGAATTGATGAAGGGTTTCATAATGTTAATAGTTATAGCTGCTCATGGTCCCATCCGCCGTGATTATTCAATAACTTCAACAACTTCAATCGATGCCTCCGGGTTGAATGGATTGGTGCGAATCGCTAGGGAGAAAAGATAGGGATAATGATTATGTAAATGTTGCATATAATCCAACCATTGAGCAATTAGAATTACATATACCCGCTTAATATCTATCCTGAGGTGAGCATAGTCACTGGCGGGTAAATTATTTAAATCTTCCCTATAGTCCAGCTCCTCAGCGAGATGAAAAATAGCTCGCAAAAGGTCGGAGAAGCATTCATGCTCTAACAAGTTGGGATTCTCCATCAAACGTAGGAGGGGATTCCTCTTCGTGGTTAAAAATAATTGTAAATCAACCAAAAGAGTTTTATCCGTTTTAACATCCAATTTTATATTCTGAAGTTGAGCCTTCACTCTTTCAAAGTCGGCGCTGGTCCAGGAAGCATTCATTTTTAGCTCGTGACCGAACTGCTCTGATTTATGGTCAAAGGAGGCAAAAACACGGAGTAGATCGGCTCCCACATTACTGAAGAAGACTCCAATAACCATATTTAGCTTTTGCATGCGGGCGTTCTTTTCCCGCTTACCCATCAACTGGTTTAAAACCAGAGTTACCAGTAAGGTGGAAATGGGTAGGAAGCCGAGTTGAGCCACCAGGTATTTGAAAATAAAAACTGAATCTTTAAAGATAAAAAAATGTATAGAATAAGTTATGATGGATAATAGCAAAAATATTGAACCTAAGGATACTAACCAATCTCTGCGCTTCATAATGTAATCATCCTCCGATGGGTGTGGTTGGAATTATATAAATAATAGTTACCATTATGTAATTGCCAACTATTTGTCGGCGCTGATTACTGCAACAGTACACCGTGAAATACATACCAGCTGCTCAGCTTGATCATAAATCCGTATATCCCATACCAAAGTGGTACGGCCAGTATGTACAGGAATTCCTACGGCCTTTACAATTCCTTCATACACACTGCGAATGTGATTGGCATTAATCTCCAATCCTACTGCCCTTTGCTGTTGGCGGTCAATAAACAAATAACTGCCTGCTGAAGCCACAGTCTCAGCTATAACCACCGAGACACCTCCGTGCATTACCCCAAAAGGCTGAAGAGTTTTTGCAGTAATGGGCATAGTTGCAACAACGCGTTCCTTAGAATATTCTACTATTTCAATTCCGAGGGTGCCCATAATAGTCCGGCTTATATCAAATTGAGGGATATCAGGCATATTCATTCCTCCTGGTTTTTGGTAATTATAACATATTAGATGGAGGCTGGCTTGGGTTATTGGCAGTTACGCAAAATAATAGCCTGCCCATTATGTGGCAGGCCTAAGAAATTCACCGGTTATTTTTGAGGGTATTTTGCGTTTTTTCTTATAAACCCTCTGGGATATGGTCCGGCGGAAGAAGTTTTATCTCTATTAAAGGGATAAAACCAGTTTCTTCCTTGATTGCCGCCACCAATTGGTCGTGGGCCTTTTGAATTTTGCTCATTTCAGCCACCCCTTTCTTGAATTCAAATACTTAACCCGGTATTGATTTATTATAAGTTTTTGAAATTTGTCTCTACCCTTAGCATTGATATTTATCGCGGAAAAAATACCAGGAAAAGTGCTCGCACGAACGGAATTTTAATATAGGCGACTAAAATAAAATAGTTATTTGCTTAATATAATGCTCCACTCATCAGGACTGTCATTAACGAGTTTCACTACATAGTTTTGTGAACTTGCAAATTTGGTTACATTTTCCCTGGAAACATTACCAGTGCCGTTAATCTGCAATTCCTGGCATCCCTTATCTAACATCTTTTTAGTCTTGATTACAGGTATCGGGCAACTTAGTCCTCTTACGTCCAAAGTATCCATGTTAAGCATCAACCTCCCTATACGCCCAACCGATTAGGCTAACAATAATAATGCTTGCTATTACTGCAGTTTGCGAGATAGATGTAGTTCCTTTGGTGCTGGCAGCCAGCATGAAATTATGAGCGATCGCTGCGCCAGCTATCATACCTACTACAGTTACAGCTGCATCCATGTCCCCTTCACTGCTGAGAACGATTTGCCGCAGAGGACAGCCACCCAACAGGACGCCGCATAGTCCCAGCAAGAAAAGGCCCAGGAAATTAAATATATGATTGGTATGGGCAACAGGTTGGTCGGCAAAACCCAGGTGAAAGTAACCTAAGTAAATATTAAGTGCCAGTGCAGTTAAGAAAATGCATCCGTAGACGATCAACATACTCTTATGACCGATGAGAAAGAAATCTCTGAAGCCGCCGGTCAAACACAGGCGGGCTTTTTGCGACAAGACACCGACTAAGAGTCCGGCCCCCAGGGCTATCCAGAGGGGGGCATGCTGGCTACCCGGGCCGGTGGTGCTGAAAAATAAAGGCCCACCGCCGGCTGGATTGAAATTAAACCCAACTACTAATAAAATTAATAAGCCGATCACACCTAAGACAAAAAAATAACCGCCGGCCGGAGTGGTTTTCTCCGTTCTAGCTGCGCCTAGATTAAAGCCCCGTTTTAAGAAAAAGACACCCCACAGAACACCGGCAATAAGTCCTGCTAAACCAACGACCGCATTTAGGTCACCGCCACTCATTCTCAGAATATCTCGTAGGGGGCAACCTAAGAATATCAAAGCTCCAATCATCATAAAAATACCTAGTACAAAGCGTACGAATGTGGATGATCCACCCCGGCTTTTAAATTCTCGGGTGCTCACCGCTGTGATAAAAGCGCCGAGAGCCAGTCCGATTAGTTCGGGACGGACATACTGCACGATGTTAGTCCGGTGGAATCCCAGACCGCCTGCTGTATCTCTTAGAAAACACGCTATGCAAAAACCCATATTAGCTGGATTGCCCATAGCCACTAAAAAAACCGCCAACCCCCCGATTATCACCCCCGTAATAATCAACAACATTTTCTCCCTGTCCAATTACCATCA
>CAZYJA010000098.1:0-9143 GCA_964647245.1 uncultured Syntrophomonas sp.
AAAGCAAACCCGCGGTTATGCCGGTCATAGAGGCGAAACATTTCATCCCCGTATACTGACCATCGGCCCGACTTTTCCCACAGTTCCTGGGGCTGGATGATTGGCATCATTAGCTCTTGCCCGCCAGCTCGGTCCATCTCTTCCCGGACAATAGTCTCAATTTTTCTCAATACCCGCTTGGCCAAGGGCAGATAACTATATACTCCTGCGGTAGTTTTTCTTATGAACCCTGCCCGGAGCAGCAGTTGGTGGCTGGCAATCTCCGCTTCGCTGGGTACCTCTCGTAATGTAGGATAAAACAACTGTGATGCCTTCACATCCATACCTCCTATGAATTGATCTGGAATTTCTATTTTAGTTTTGTTTAATTTTTTCAATCTCTTGTAATAGTTCACTCATTAATTCCGCTTCCGGAACTTTTTTGATAATTTCGCCTTTACGGAATAAAAAGCCGAAACCTCTCCCACCAGCTACACCTACATCGGCTTCCCGAGCTTCGCCAGGTCCATTGACTACACAACCCATAACCGCGACCTTGATCGGTTCCGGCAGGTTACGGATGGACTTATCAATATCCTCAGCCAGTTTGATTAGATTAATTTCACACCGCCCACAGGTCGGACAGGATATTAGTTCCATGCCCCGGTTCCTGAGACCTAAACCTCGCAATATCTCATAGGCGGCCCAGACCTCGTCTACCGGATCAGCAGTCAGGGAAACCCGTACGGTATCGCCTATGCCTTCGTAGAGAAGCATTCCTAAGCCCAGGGCTGATTTTATTAAAGCCCGATCCTTAGTACCGGCTTCGGTTATGCCAATGTGCAAAGGGTAATCCACTCTTTGCGCCATCATCCGATAGGCATCCAGACTAAGTAATACTGAGGAAGATTTGAGCGAAATTTTTATTTCCCGAAAATCCATATCCTCTAATATTTTTATATTTTGCAGAGCGCTTTCTACCATGGCTTCGGGACAGACTCCGCCGTATTTTTCCAGCATGCTTTTATCCAAAGAACCAGAATTGACCCCAATGCGAATCGGTATTTGCTGGTCTTTACAGGCAGAAACTACCGTCGCTACTTTGTTCCGATCCCCAATATTGCCCGGATTGATTCGCAAACCATCCGCACCTGCAGCCAAGCTTTTCAACGCTAGTTTGTAATCGAAATGGATATCCGCCACCAAAGGTATGGATATAGCCTTTTTTATGGCTTGAATGGCTGAAGCGGCCTCCTCATCAACTACGGCCACCCTGATTAATTCGCAACCAGCCTCTTCCAAGCGCTTAATCTGAGCCACGGTCGCAGGTATGTTGCGAGTATCAGTACTAGTCATAGATTGAACCACTATCGGGTTGTCCCCTCCAATGGCGAGTTTGCCTATTTTTACTACTCGAGATTTTCTACGCATTTAATCATCCTTTAAACATTCTAACTATATCATTATAAGTAACAAAAACAATAATGGACATCAAAAATAGAAATCCCAGCCAATGTATAAATCCTTCCTTTTCCGGATTAATAGGTTTTCGGCGTACAGCCTCAACCATTGCAAACACCATTCTGCTGCCATCCAGAGCAGGTATCGGCAAAAGGTTCAGTATTCCCAGGTTTATACTTAGAAACGCGGTGAAACCCAATAGATATACAATTCCACTCCGGGCTGCCTCACCCACCATGTTGGTGATACCTACCGGGCCAGCCAAATCCGCTGCGGATGCGCCTCCGGTAAAGAGCATAACCAGTCCCCCCAAAAGCATCGCAGTCATCTGATAAGTCTGAAGAAATCCTAGTTTTATAGCGTTAACAATACCTTGCTTTTCAAATTCAATCTGAGGGTAAATCCCTACTATAGGGACACCAGTAGTTTCGTCGGCAACTGATTTTAAGGTGAGCTGACTAACTGATCCACCTCGGTCGATTGTCAGTTCCAAGGGTACCCCCACCTGGTTGTTTTTTACGGTCCCCACAAATTCATTCCAATTGCTTATGTTCTTACCATTCACCATCAATACCCGATCATCGGTCTGTAATCCAGCAGTTTCGGCCGGTTTACCCTTCAAAACCTCACCTACCACCGCATCATCCATCGGCTGAGCTACGCCGATGAAAGTAAAAGAATAGATGAAGATCAGTATCGCCAGGAGAAAGTTCATAAAGGGCCCGGCAAAAGCAACCGCTATTTTTTCCCATGGTTTGCGATTGTTGAAGCCATTCGGATTCTCCATGTCACCAGGTTCCTCCCCGGCCATACGGACAAAGCCCCCCAGCGGTACCAGGCGCAGGGAATACTCTACCCCGTTTTTCTTGGTCGAAAATAATTTGTAGCCAAAACCTAAACTGAATTCATGAACCGGAATACCCACCCGACGAGCCACTATGAAGTGACCCCATTCATGGGCCAGAATCAGTATGGCAATGATAATTAATGCTAAAACTATAGTCATTATTGGTCTCCCTTCTTAATCAGGCTTTCGCAAAAAAGGCGCGCCCAGGCATCAGCTGCTAAAATATCTTCCAAGTCCGAGGCAGGTTGCACTTCATGTTTTTCCACGACTCTGGTTACCAGTGATACGATATTCATAAAAGGAATATCTCGATTCAGGAAATGGTTAACTGCTACTTCATTAGCCGCGTTCATCACGGCTGGCAAAGTCCCCCCCACTCGCCCAACCTCATAGGCGATTTTTAACAGGGGGAACTTAACCAGGTCCGGTTTTTGAAAATGAATACAGCCTATTTGGCTAAAATCAAGGTGAGCTGCCGGAGAATTATATCTCTCCGGATAGGTCATGGCATATTGAATGGGTATCCTCATGTCAGCTACCCCAAGGTGTCCCAGAAATGATCCGTCCACAAACTCAACCATGGAGTGGATAACGCTCTCTTTTTGCACCACAACTTGAATATGATCGTAATCAACGGCAAACAAATGATGGGCTTCAATTACCTCCAAACCCTTATTCATTAAGGTTGCTGAATCAATCGATATCTTCGGCCCCATGTGCCAATTGGGATGTTTGAGCGCCATATCCACGGTTACATGCGCTAATTGTTCTGGACTAAAATCCCGAAAAGGTCCGCCGGAAGCGGTTACCCACAGATTGCTGAGGAACTTGCGGTCGTCCGCTAAACATTGGAAAATAGCCGAATGTTCACTATCCACCGGTATAATTGTGGATCCCTTCTCCTGGGCCATTTTCATCACCAGATCCCCGGCCGCAACCAGGGTTTCCTTGTTCGCCAGCGCAATCCGTCGGGATTTATCAATAGCTGCCAGAGTAGGGCGAATGCCAACTGCTCCACTGACAGCTACCAATACGGTATCAACCTCTTCCAGCGAGGCCAGTTCACACATTCCCTCGGTCCCCGCCAACAAATGGACTTTATCCGGGAGCTGCATTTTTAATTGCCGGCTGAATTGTTCATCACCCAGAGCCACCGCCCGGGGCCGGTATTTCTCCACCTGCCGGACCAGTACATCTATTTCATCGCGAGCCGCCAATCCCACTACCTTAAATTTATGGGGATGAAGATCAACTACCTCCAAGGCTTGCTGGCCAATCGAGCCAGTTGAACCAAGTATCACCAGATTAATGGGTTTATCACTCACTTTTTTTCCTCCAGTCAAATCTATCCATCAGTCCAGCCCGATAACTGGCTATAAAAATTACTACCAAGACCGGTCCCGTAACCATTCCTGCCAGCCCCCCCAGTTGCAGCCCCACATAAAGCGAGATAAGGGTAGCCAGAGGATGTAAGCCGATACTATCGCCCAGAATTTGTGGTTCTAGAAACTGTCTAACTACCGATATTATAACATAAATCAACAGCAGGCTAACTGCCATCCCGGTATTGCCGGCCACCAATTCCCAGATTACCCAGGGAACCATAATAATGCCTGGTCCCAATACCGGCATAATATCCAGGAGGCCTACCAGTATACCTATAGTAAAAGCGTACTTAACCCCAATAATTCTCAATGCTACCAAGGTCACAATTCCAGTAATAGTGATAAGTATGCCGTAGGCTTTCAAAAATCCGCTTAAGACGCGGATTAATTCGCCGATCACATCCCTGGTCTTCGAGCGGGATGGTGACGGCAAGCTCTCAATTACGAATGATCTAATTAAAGCTCGGTCTTTAATGATGAAGAAAGTCGCCACGGTCGATATGCCCAGAAATACCAAAATGCCCGGCAAACTAGCAAATCCCTGTACCATTCCATTAATGCTGGTACTCATCAGGTGCTGTAGAAACAGCACCCCTTTGTGTAAATTGTCCTGAATGGCGGCCTCAACTTGAGGAGGCAAGTTTAATCTGATATAGAACAGCTTAAAATCACTCAGGAAACTCATAAACTGAAGAATAATATCGTCAGAGTAGGATTGAGCCAGATGATATAATCCCGATATCTCTCGAATCGCTACGGTTACCAAAAGTGACAGGGCGGAAAAGAACCCACCAATGACCAATATCAGACTAAATACCACCGCCCAGTTGCGTCTAAACCGGGCATATTTTTCGAATAGGATCACCACTGGTTCAATAAGCACGGCCAGGAGAATGGCAAAAATGAAGGGCGCAAGTATTAGTGGGAAAAAAGTCATAATTTTCGCAAATATGGGAAGAACATAGGTGAATAGCAGGTATATGCTGATTAAAGCCATAGCCAGGGTACTCAACTTCACTAATTTCTTGAGGCCTTTTAGTAATTCAGGATCCACCATTTATCACCTCGCCCTATATACTTTATTCCTCGAGTCATGCTAATACCACCAGGAAATAGTATAGAACGGGCAATAGCAGCAAAAAACTATCAAAGCGATCTAAGACCCCTCCATGTCCGGGTATAATATGACCTGAATCTTTTACAGCAAAATATCTTTTCATGGCTGACTCCAGGAGATCTCCCACTTGAGCAGTTATACTGGCCAATACGCCCATCAATATAAGGTAATAAAAACTCATATTAATGGGTATTATCATATTTACTAACAGAGCTAGAACAACCGTCAACAGTATGGCTCCGGCCGCTCCCTCCCAGGTCTTGCCGGGACTTAACTGGGGGGCCAGTTTATGTTGGCCCCACAGCTTGCCAAACAGGTATCCCCCGACATCACTGGCCCAGGTCAATATGAACACCAGCAATATATATACAAAGAATCTGTCCAGACCCGCAAAGGCGAGAGCATAACTTAGTAAATAGCCGATATAAAAAGCACCAAAGAAACTGAAGATCATATCGTCGAAACCAAAACGAGAATAATTGGTGACTAATACTAAAACTATCAGTAACAAACCAGCCAAAAACACTTCCGGAAAATGCGGGATTTGCTCTCTAAATAAAAGAATGCCGCTAATAATATAGGAAGGCACAATCAGAGGTCGATAACCTTTACTGGCCATCATCGCAAAATACTCGTATAGTGCGGTCGCCCCCAGTAGAGCTATAAAGCCCTGCCAGTAAACTCCTCCGAGATACATGATGCCTATAATAAAAGGTATACCCACAATAGCAGTTATTATCCGTGTTCCCAGCATAGATATCCATCCGCCTATTCCTGGCTCAAGCCACCAAATCTACGATCCCTGCCCTGATATTCCTTTATCGCTCTAATCAAATCCAGCCGGGAAAAATCCGGCCACAGGATATTGCATACTACAATTTCAGCATAGGCAATCTGCCACAACATGAAGTTGCTGATCCTCATCTCACCAGCAGTGCGGATTAGTAAATCCGGGTCGGGCATAGCCCCGGTATATAGTGATTGAGAGAATACATCCTCATTGATACTTTCTAATTCTATTTCGCCCCGAATTATTTTCTCGGTAAGTTGCTTTACAGCACCCATAATTTCTTGACGGGCTCCATAGTTCAAAGCGATATTAAATACTAGCCCACTATTATTTTGGGTAAGCTTCAAAGCCTCTTCTATCTCTATTTGGCATTCCATAGGAATAGCCTTATAATCTCCAAAAACATGAATCTGTACATTATTCTTGTGTAACTCGGCCAACTCTTTATGTAAAAATTCAACCAGCAAGCGCATTAGGAAGTCGACTTCGAACATCGGTCTCTTCCAGTTTTCGGTCGAAAATGCAAAAACGGTTAAATAGGCAACGCCTAATTCGTCACAGGCCTTAACCGTGTTTTTTAAAGCAGTCATACCGGCTCTATGTCCCATAGTTCGGGGCATAAATCTTTTCTTGGCCCATCTCCCGTTGCCATCCATAATAATAGCAATATGTTGGGGAACCCGTTTTATATCAATTTCAGCTTCAATTATATTATCAGCCATTGCTCTTCTCCTACACAATTAACAAAACCCCCAAAAAGGGGGCATATTGCTATTATAACCAATTCCAAACCATAATCAAATTAATATTCCACGAGACCGATTTATACTTCCATTATCTCTTTTTCTTTGCTTAATATTACCTGGTCGATCTCCTTGATGAATTTGTCGGTAATCTTTTGTATGTCGGTCTGACCAATCTTGCAAGCATCTTCCGAGATCATCTTTTCCTTTTCACTGGCTTTAATCATATCATTAGCTTCGCGCCGGATATTGCGAATGGCGACTTTGCCTTCCTCGCCCCTTTTTCTGATTACTTTGACCATGTCTTTTCTGCGGTCTTCAGTCAACTGGGGAATGGTAATTCTAATAACATTGCCGTCATTGCTGGGGGTAACTCCCAGGTCTGATTTCATAATCGCTTTTTCTATGTCTATTATGCTCCCTTTATCCCAAGGGTTTATCACCAATAGGCGAGCTTCAGGAACGTTTATATTGGCCAGTTGGTTTATTGGTGTCAAGGCACCATAATAGTGAACCATAATTTTATCCACCATAGCTGGATTCGCTCGTCCCGCTCTTAGACTGGCATAATCAGCACTCAAATGCTCTATGGCTTTGTTCATTCTTCCCTCGGCATCTTCGATAATTTCGTCTATCATCCTTTTACCTCCCTACATAGGTACCAATATCCTCACCCATCACTACCCGCAAAATGTTGCCATCTCTGGTTAAATCAAACACAATAATAGGAATTTTATTGTCCATACAAAGAGAAGCTGCCGTAGAATCCATAACCGCCAACCCTTTATTAATTACATCAATATAGTCTAAATGCGCAAATTTGACGGCTAAAGGATTGGTCACCGGGTCTGAATCATAGACTCCATCAACTTTCTTGGCCATTAAGATAACTTCGGCCTCAATTTCAGCCGATCGCAATGCAGCGGTTGTATCGGTGGAAAAGTAGGGATTGCCAGTACCGCCAGCAAAAATTACTACCCGGCCTTTTTCCAGGTGCCGAATAGCACGACGCCTGATATATGGTTCGGCAACCTCCTTCATCTCTATGGCTGACATTACTCTGGTTACCATACCTTCATTTTCCAATGCATCCTGGAGGGCTAACGAATTAATTACTGTGGCCAGCATTCCCATATAGTCGGCCGTCGCCCGGTCCATACCAGTAGCGCTACCGGAGACCCCTCGCCATATATTGCCGCCGCCGACAACTATAGCTATTTCTACACCTTTGCGGGCAATCTCCACCACCTGTTTGGCGATGGAAGTTAGAACTTTGTGCTCGATACCATAACCTTTTTCTCCAGCCAGAGCTTCCCCGCTTAATTTAAGTATCACTCTTCGATATTTGGGATTTTGCAAGTAATTACCTCCCAGATATGTTAATTCACATTAGCCCCAAGCAACTCGATTTATTTTAGCTGAGACATAACTTCAGCTGCAAAATCGCTTTTTTCTTTTTCAATACCTTCTCCTACTTCATACCGGTTAAACCTGCGAACTGCAATATTTTCACCAAACTTGGATACACTCTCATGGATTAATTGCTGAATGGTTTTGTCAGTATCTTTAATAAAGGCCTGTTCCAATAGGCAATGCTCCTTAAAGAACTTATCAATTCGGCCTTCCAGCATTTTCTCAATAACCTTTTCCGGTTTACCTTCTTCAAGAGCCTGAGCCTTGATTATTTCCCGTTCCCGGTTCAGGTCTTCAACGGGTACATTTTCCCGGGCCAGGTAGTCCGGATTGGAAGCGGCGACATGCATGGCTATGTCGTAAGCCAATTGCCTGAACTCATCAGTATTGCCAACAAAATCCGTTTCACAGTTTAGCTCTACTATTACGCCAATACGTCCTTTGCCGTGTATATAGGAGACGATAACTCCTTCGCTGGCAACTCTTCCGGCCTTTTTGGCGGCCTTAGCCAGTCCCTTGGTTCTTAACTCATCAATAGACTTTTCTATATCACCACCGGTTTCAAGCAATGCCTTTTTGCAGTCCATCATGCCTGCGCCGGTTCTCTCCCGCAATTCTTTTACCATCCCTGCCGTTATATCCACTTTATAACCTCCTTGATATTTTATATTCCGTAATCTTTATCATGAAAAAGGGGTGTATAGGAAAACCCATTCACCCCTTACCTAAACTATTATGCGGTAACTTGTTCTCCCTGTTTACTCTCTATCACTGCATCTGCTATCTTAGCCGAAATTAACCTTACGGCCCTAATGGCATCATCATTTCCAGGAATCACATAGTCAATCTCATCGGGGTCGCAATTGGTATCAACGATAGCAACTACGGGAATATTTAGCTTCCTGGCTTCAGCGACGGCGATCTTTTCCTTACGCGGGTCAACTACAAAAACCGCCCCTGGAAGTTTATCCATGTCTTTTATGCCGCCCAAAAATCTCTCTAGTCTTTCGCCTTCATTTTTAAGCTTGGCAACCTCTTTTTTACTGAGCACCTCAAAGGCTCCTTCAGCTTCCATTCTTTCTAATTCCTTGAGACGGAAAACACGTTTGCGGATGGTCTTATAATTAGTCAACATGCCCCCCAGCCAGCGCTGATTGACAAAATACATTGCGCACCGTCTGGCTTCATCCTTAATCGTCTCTTGGGCTTGCTTCTTGGTACCGACAAATAGTACCCCTTTACCGCCTGCAACTACCTCTTTGATAAAGGCATAGGCTTCATCAAATTTCTTTACGGTTTGCTGTAAATCAATAATGTAGATACCATTACGTTCCATATAAATGTAGGTATCCATTTTGGGGTTCCATCTTCTGGTCTGATGTCCGAAATGAACACCTGCTTCCAAAAG
>CAZYJA010000099.1:0-9116 GCA_964647245.1 uncultured Syntrophomonas sp.
TAAACCTTTTTTATTATATAGGGATGCATTTCTAGTGTAAACCTTCAAACATATTTTATACGGATATTTTTATAATATTTGCCCAGAATACATATTTGTTTGTTATATATTGATGAACAACATGGTTATATTCAATTATATTAATCCTTGGAGTGAGACACACTACCATTAATAAGTGCCCCCGACTAGGTAGAAATGTCTTCCCAGAACATGTCCAGCTATTTGAACATTCCCTCATTATATCTGTTTTGAGGAATGCCATATTACCTGACGATTTATACCATGAGATTATCAGGGACAATAAATTATTGTATAAGCGGTCCTGCACTGATATAATAGAACAGTTGCACTAATAAGCCTCAATATGGAAAGGGTTTTTAAAAATGAAACAGAAAAATCTCAGGAATATTGCCATTATCGCCCATGTTGACCATGGTAAGACCACCCTAGTAGACAAACTGCTTAAACAGAGTGGTTTTTTCCGTAACAACCAGGTGATGCCAGATAGAGTTATGGACAGCAATGATTTGGAACGGGAGCGTGGTATTACTATTCTCTCGAAAAATACCAGCATTCACTATGAGGGCACTAAAATTAATATTGTTGATACCCCCGGTCATGCGGATTTTGGTGGTGAAGTGGAACGCATCGTCAAGATGGTGGACGGAGTATTGTTGCTGGTGGATGCCTTTGAGGGTCCCATGCCCCAGACCCGTTTTGTACTGAGAAAGGCCTTGGAAGCAGGTCTAAAACCCATTGTGGTTATCAACAAAATTGACCGTCCCGATGCCAGACCCCAGGAAGTTTTGGATAAAGTCCTGGACTTATTTATTGATCTGGGAGCCCATGAAGATCAGCTTGACTTCCCGGTTATTTATTCCTCCGCCAAAATGGGCTATGCCAATATTGATCTGGAGGGTACCTCTACCGATATGAAGCCTTTGCTGGACATGATTATCTCGGTCATACCCGTTCCCCAAGGCGATGAAGACGGTCCTTTGCAGCTGGCTATTTCCTCGATTGATTATGACAGCTATGTAGGTAGAATTGGCGTGGGGAAAATTAGCCGCGGAACTATTTCGAAAGCTCAAGAACTAATCTTGTGTAATCCTGACAATAAGCAAAAAAGGGTTAAAATTAACACCCTGTATTCTTACGAAGGCCTGAAAAGACTGGAGATCATGGAAGCCAAGGCTGGCGAAATTGTCGCCGTCTCCGGTATTGAAGATATGACCATCGGTGAAACCTTATGTACGCTTGATGCTATAGACCCAATCCCTTTTATAAATATTGATGAGCCTACCCTTTCCATGAATTTTGTGGTTAATAACAGCCCGATGGCTGGCCTGGAAGGAAGTTATGTTACCAGTCGGCATTTGCGGGAACGTTTGGAGCGCGAATTGCTTTCTAATGTATCCCTAAAAGTTGAGGAAATTACCCCTGATTGTTTCAAGGTATCGGGACGCGGGGAATTGCATCTTTCCATCTTAATTGAAACCATGCGCCGGGAAGGCTATGAATTTGCGGTAACCCGCCCGGAGGTAATAACCAGAATAATAGCCGGGGTTGTCAACGAACCTATCGAAAGATTATTTGTAGAGGTTCCGTCTGATTTTGTGGGCACCGTTATTGAAGGCCTGGGCTCTCGCAAGGGTGAAATGATCCACATGGGTAATGGTACCGGCAGTACGATTGAATTACAGTTTTTAATCCCAGCCCGGGGTCTTATCGGCTACCGTTCCGAATTTTTAACCGACACTAGAGGCAATGGGGTAATGAATCATATATTTGAAAGTTACGAGCCTTACAAAGGCGACATATCGGTGCGCAGCAAGGGTTCGCTGGTAGCCTCGGAAAGCGGTATGGCAGTCGCATACGGCCTTTTTAATGTACAAGAAAGAGGCTGCCTGTTTATCGATGCCGGGGTTGAAGTATATGAAGGCATGATCGTGGGCGAAAATGCCCGTAACGTCGATATAGCGGTCAATGTCTGTAAGAAAAAACATTTGACTAATACGCGCTCTTCCAGTGCAGACGAGGCCTTGCGTTTGACCCCGCCATTAGTGATGTCATTAGAAAAGTCATTGGAGTTCATTAACGACGACGAACTTTTAGAAGTTACTCCGAGGTCTTTACGGCTCAGGAAAACGATACTGGACAAAGATGCCCGAGCCAAGGCTGATAAAAATAAGAATCGCGCTTCCTGATTTAGAGAGCACTAAAGCCTGCATAATTTGCAGGCTTTTTATTAACCCTTATAATGACTGGCAAGGGGGCATGTTAATGAAGAGTATTGATTTGATCGCCACGACGGCTTTTGGCCTGGAATCAATCGTGGCCAATGAACTAAAAAAACTGGGCTACGAAGGCTTGCAAATCCAGAATGGCCGGGTCTCATTTCAAGCCGGGATGGAAGCAGTCGCCCGGTGCAACCTATGGCTGCGCTCAGCTGACCGGCTTCTATTGAAGATGGGTGAGTTTGAAGCACTTACTTTCGATAGTCTTTTCGAACAAACCAAGCAACTGGCTTGGACTGACTGGCTTCCGGAAGCAGCCGAGTTTCCAGTTGAGGGGAAATCTATCAACTCCCAACTTTTCAGTGTTTCGGATTGCCAGGCTATTGTGAAAAAAGCTGTAGTCGAGAAAATGAAAGAAAAATATCCCCGTCAGTGGTTTGCAGAAAATGGACCTCGCTACAAAATCCAGGTGAGTTTATTAAACAATATTGCCACTTTAACTATGGATACTAGTGGAGCAGGCCTGCACAAAAGGGGTTATCGCAAGTTATCCGGTGAAGCTCCCTTAAAGGAAACCCTGGCAGCTGCCCTGGTTTATATCAGCCGCTGGCGAGCTGATCGCCCCCTGATTGACCCCTGCTGCGGTACGGGTACCATTCCCATTGAAGCTGCTCTAATTGGGCTTAATATGGCTCCGGGACTTAATCGGGAATTCGCCGCTGAAAAATGGCCTGAACTCCCCGCCAGGACGTGGAATATAGCCCGAGAAGAAGCTAAGGATTCGATCCTGCACCACCAAAATCTGGGGATCATGGGTTTTGATATTGATGGCCCGGTTCTGGAGCTAGCCCGCTATCACGCTAAACTGGCTGGTTTGGCCCAAGTATTGTCATTTCAGCGTCAGGATGTTAGCGATTTGCGTTCTCAGTACTATTATGGCTATTTAATAACCAATCCTCCCTATGGTGAACGGCTCTCGGAACAAGTCGAGGTAGAAAAATTATACCGAACCATGGGAACAGTGATTAAAAATATGCAAACCTGGTCTGCTTATATACTTAGCTCCCATCCCCAATTCGAAAAACATTTTAAACGCAAGGCCGATAAGAAGCGCAAGCTCTATAACGGAAGGATTCAATGCAATTACTATCAATTCTACGGTCCTAAACCCGATAACCTGGCTGGTCCCTTTGCCGCCATCAACCCGGTTGAATAATCATCGACCGGGTTTTCTGTTCTACTCCCTCACTTCTCAGATTCCACCCTTTACTGACATCACAAAATATAAATATTTCCCGTATAGGATGCCTCATATACAGCCATACTAAATTAATATACGGCATTAAAACCCCGTAAAAAGTGCTACAGGCCTTAGGAATGAAAAACCGCTCTAACGCATAAAATAGCTTTGTGCTTATTTAATGGAGGTATTTGTTCATTATGATTTCGGTAATTCTTGCTGGGGGCAAAGGGCTTCGTTTATGGCCCGAAAGTAGACGAACTCATCCTAAGCAGCTTTGTAAATTTGTCGAAAATAAATCCATGTTGGATCACACCATTGATCGTTTAATAAAGGCCGGGGCTAAGCGCTTAATAATCATAACCAACGATGAATTATCAGGTGATATAGAACGGCTTATCCAAGACCGTGATGATGGTGCAATAATAGAAATTCTAAGTGAGCCGGAAGGAAAAAATACTGCCCCAGCCGTGGGTTTGGCTCTGGCCAAATTTGGCGCCGATGAAGATGAGTCAGTGCTGGGCATCTTCCCATCCGATCACCATGTTTTGGATGGAGATTCATTTAGCCAAAGCATTCAGAAGGCGATCTGGGCTGCCAGGCAAGACCATATCGCAACTATAGGGGTGGCGCCCAGCAGACCTGAAACAGGCTATGGATACATTGAAAGGAGTCGCTGGGAGATAGGTGAACTGCCGGATGTATTTGGGGTCGATTCTTTCTGTGAGAAACCCGATTTGCCAACTGCCCAGTCCTATTTGGATGATGGCCGGCACGTATGGAATTCAGGCATCTATATTGGCAAGGTCAAAACATTACGGGAGGAATTTGCCCGCCATTTGCCTGAAGTACATGCCCAGATGTTGAACGGCTACAATCAATACATTCAATCCTATGCCTTACTTCCCAGTATTAGCCTCGATTATGGCATAGCTGAAAAAAGTGATCGGATGGCCGTGGTAGAAAGTGATTTTGGCTGGTGTGATTTGGGTAACTGGAATGCCCTGGCCGAATTAGCGGATGGGGATGAATGTGATAATACCTGCAACGGGCAAGATATAGTTACCTTGGAAAGCACTCATTGCCTGGTGAAGCAGGAATCTAAAACGGTAGTTCTATTTGGCGTAGATAACCTACTGGTAGTAGAAACCGATGATGTAATATTGGTTGCAGATCGAGAACGAACGCAAGATATACGAAATTTAGTAGAGCTTCTGCAACAGAGTAATAGATCCGACTTATTATAAAACTTACAATACATGATTGATTTACCATGTTAACTGCAATTCTAATATTAAAAGCAAAAGTATAAGCCATTATCTGGGCGGGGAAAAATAAGGGTATATTAAGGATCTCTAACACAATCAAAGGAGTGTATTAATAATATGACAATAATGAATATAGGAACCTATCCTCCCAAGCAATGTGGAATAGCTACTTTTTCTATGGATCTTCGCAACAGTTTACTATTACAGGGACATCACGTAGAGGTTATGACGGTCTCCGACGACGATTCCGCTTACCGCTACCCCGACGAGGTAATCTATAATTTAAAACAGAATCAGAAACAGGATTACGTTAAGGCTGCCGCCTATATAAACAACTCCCCCAACTTGGATCTCCTTATCATTCAACACGAATATGGTATTTACGGCGGCGAAGACGGGAGATACATTCTGGATCTGGTTAAACTGCTCCACAAACCTTTTATATTGATAACCCATACTGTTCTGCCCCGACCTTCCAAAGGTCAGAAACAAATCCTAAATGACCTCTGTCAGCGGGCCGCTGGAATTGTATGTATGACTAGGCTATCTTCCCAGTTGCTTATTGATCTTTATGAAGCACCACGGGAGCTTATAACGGTAATTGCCCATGGAGTCCCAGTATTCAAACGTTATCCTCAGAATAAGCTGAAACAGAAATATAATTTCCAGGGCTCCAACCTAATCAGCACCTTTGGTCTGATTGGTCCCGGCAAAGGTTTGGAATTAGGTATTCGCGCCATTGCTGATATCATTCCCCGCAATCCCTCCATCAGGTATTTGATTCTAGGCCAAACTCACCCTATGCTGCAGAAGTACGAGGGGGAAAAATATCGGCAAATGCTAATTAATCTGGTATCGGAACTGGGTATCGATAATAATGTAATTTTCATTAATAAATTTCTAAGTGATGCCGAATTAGGAGAATACCTATATATGACCGATATTTATTTGAGTCCTTATCCCAATATGGATCAGGCTGTTAGCGGCACTATGGCTTTTGCCATGGGTTGCGGCCGCGCGATAGTATCGACCCCCTACGCTTATGCCAGCGAAGTCTTAATGGATGGACGCGGGCTTCTTTCCCGGCAGGCTTCACCCCAGGAGTTGGCCCACCTGATGGAGACCATACTAAATGATGAGCAGCTTAAGAAAAGGCTCCAGAAGAAATCGTCGGAGCTGGGTAAGAATTGGACCTGGCCCAATGTAGGCAAACAGTACAGCGGTTTTTTCAAGTCGATTATGAACGATCAGAAGGAACATGATGAGAGCAGGCTAAGTTATGCCGAACTATAAACATCTACTAGCAATGACTGATGAGGTGGGCATGCTCCAATTTTCCCAGCTAGACCGTCCTGATCCCCGAAGCGGCTATACCTTGGATGACAACGCTCGGGCCTTATTGGTCACTATAATGGGAAATGACTATCAACATGCCCGCCTTTTCCTAAATTATTTAGACCAGGCGCAGAGGCCTGATGGAACCTGGAGTAATTTTCTTCTGGATAACCAATACTCTTCCAACTTTGATTCCGAGGATAGCATAGGTAGGGCAATTATGGCCTGCAGTGTCGCTACCCGCAGTCAGTGGCCGGATTTGGCAGCCCAAAGCAGCCACCTGTTAGCAAACCATATTCCCCGGGTGGTATTCTTTTCCTCACCGCGGGCTATAGCTTATACCTTAGTAGGCATCTGCAAGGGGAAAATGCCCTGTGCGGATAAACTATTACACGAATTGGTAACCAGACTTGCCAACTTTTTGATAGGACTGTATGAAACGACCAGACGTCGAGACTGGATGTGGTTTGAAGATTCTCTTACCTATTGTAATGCTATTTTGCCCCAGGCCTTGTTCAGCGTATATGCTTTCAATGGTGATAAAAAATGTCTGAAGATAGCCCATGAATCGCTTAATTTTTTAAATGGCATATTATTTGGTCAAGGATACTTAAATATAATCGGTAATCAGGGCTGGTACCGACGTGGAGCTACTCTGCCATCTTTTGATCAGCAACCGGTAGACGCTGCTTCTATAGCCTTTGCTTGTTGGGAAGCTTACCAAAATCTGGGCAAGAAGGAATATCTAGGTTTGGCTGAACTTGCTTACCAGTGGTATTTGGGCCTAAATGTAAATGGCCTGTCTCTATATAATAAAGAAAACGGTGGGTGTTATGACGCTCTGACTCATGATGGGGTCAATTTGAACCAGGGAGCTGAGGCGGTCTTGTCCCTGCTGCTGACCGATTTGCTAATTAATAGCGCCATTTATCAGGAAGTCAACCTATTTAAAACATCCTAGAATAAAGGAACAACTCCCAGGATATAAACTCGAAACTATAGATCTCTAAAAAAACTATTAAAACCGGGTCGCAGAAATATTCTCCGACCCGGTCTTTAAATTTCAGTCCTTGTTAAGAAACTCCAAACCTATCTGCGTTGTTGGAAACAATCGCGGCAATAAACAGGCTTACCAGCAGTTGGTTCAAAAGGAACAGTGGTCTCACGCCCACAAGCTGCACAGGTAGCCGGGAATTGTTGACGGTTGTTGTCCCTTGGACGGAATCCACCTCCGCCACCATTTCTTCCTTGTTTACGTGCTTGCCTACAGGATGGGCAACGAGCAGGTTCATTTTCAAAACCTTTCTCTGCATAGAACTCCTGTTCAGAAACTGAAAATAGGAATTCTGTGCCACAATCTCTACATGTTATATATTTGTCTTGAAACATTAATAAATAACCTCCTTTCACTGGAGATACTCTTGAACCTAATTACCCCAGTCAGGAGAAAATAGATTAAGGCATTTTAACTATACATTAATATCCTTCATTTAGCAAGGTTTCCCAACATATATTCATACCTCAATTTTACTAAAGTGATAGCGCTCACCTGGATAAATGGGCTAATAGCGTCTTGGTATTTTAAGCTTGGGAACGGTCCTTAAAAAGCCCCTGTAAGGTTAATTTTTCTTACCTTTTTTCTCCAGGGCGGCCTTGAGCATCTCTCCCAAATTCTGCCCAATATCTTCCTTATCGCTGTATTGGTTAATCAATTTCTGGTTGATTTGACTAGCTCTTTTCGAATTACCCAACCCTACATGTTCATTTTCTTTTTCAGGCTGTCGATGCCCACAGTTTCGATCAGGGCAAACTAGCATCTTGCCCCTCTTGCCGCTTACAATTAGCATATATTTTCCACAGGATGGACATTTGCTTTTAGTAATATTAGTTGCCTTATATTGCGTATCATCATTCCTAACTCCCTGCACCATCTCCCGGGCGCTCTGACGGATACCAGTTATAAATTGCTCCTTGCTGCCCCGACCCTTAGCAATATCTGTCAGCCTTTGTTCCCACTGAGCAGTAAGTTCCGGCGATCTAAGTGCTTCGGGAGCCAACGGAATAAGTTGTATCCCTTTGGACGTAGGAACCAGTTCTTTGCCGTTACGCTCTATATAGAAAGAATTAATCAGTTTTTCTATAATCTCAGCCCGGGTAGCCGGAGTGCCCAGACCACTTCCCTTCATGGATTCCCGCAATTCCTCATCGGCAATAAATTTGCCGGGGCTTTCCATGGCGGTTAAAAGGGTCGCTTCATTATATCGGGAAGGGGGTCTGGTCTTCGATTTGATTTCCTTGCAACTCTTAACTGGCTTTTGACTCCCCTTCACCTGCTTGGTTAAATTCTGTTCGGGAAGTGCATCCTGATGGGTATCCTCTCGTTCTGCGACACTGACCGTAACCGCCCTCCAACCCAGATCAGTTACAACCTTGCCCCGGGAGTGGAAGCTTTCACCGTTTACCACCGTGGTTAAACTGGTCTGATCATATAAATAAGCGGGATATAATACGGCGATGAAGCGCTTCGCAATCAAATCGTAGAGTCTTTTCTCTTCCATGCTTAATTTTGCCAACTGCAAGGTTTGTTCGGTAGGAATAATGGCGTGGTGGTCACTTACCTTGCTGTCGTCCACCAAACGCTTCCCTGGGGACAACTTCTTCTGCAGCAGCGGTTTGACCAAATCTGCATAAGGTCCCACCCCCATACCCTTTAAACGGGCTGAGAGGGTAGGTACGATATCCCGACTTATATAGCGGGAATCGGTGCGCGGGTAGGTAACCAGTTTATGTTCCTGGTACAAGTTTTGTAATACCGCGAGAGTTTTCTGAGCCGAGAAATTCAGACGCCGATTGGCATCCCGCTGTAATTCGGTTAAATCGTAGGCCAGAGGGGGTGGCTCACTTTTAGCTTCCCGACGCACCTCCGCAATGATACCCGGATGACCTTGTATTTTCGCCATTATCGCCTGGGCCCGGGCCTGGTCAAATATTCGGCCCTGTCCCTTGTTATCGCGCCAATCTCCGTAATAATCTCCG
>CAZYJA010000100.1:0-9114 GCA_964647245.1 uncultured Syntrophomonas sp.
ACCTTTTGCAATGTCGACCCCTGCAAACCAGCCCAACCAGCCACAATAAAGTTCTACACTTGAGCTTCAATGAACAAGACGTTCTTTTCTCTTTATACCGAAATTCAATGGGCGGAAATCTCCAACAGAAATTGGAGCGTATTATTTATGTTCCGACCCGTGCTTATGCCGATCTTAACCAAAGCGGAAAATATCAGGTAGCCCGTTTGGTTGGCCGCTTAAACCGCTTATTTAACCAAAAGGATACTCATCCCTTTATACTTATCGGTCCCGGACGCTGGGGTAGCAGCACCCCTTCCCTGGGAATACCGGTTTCCTTTGCTGAAATATGCAATGCTACCGTAATGGTGGAAGTGGCTGGTTCAGAGGCTGGATATATGCCTGAATTGTCCTATGGAAGTCATTTCTTTCATGACCTGGTTGAAACCCATATTTTTTATATTGCGGTCTTTCCGGCCCAGGCTGAGGTAGTTTTTCAACCACAACTCCTGGAATACTCCTATAATTGTTTTGCTGACCTGCTGCCAGATTACAGCTCCTGGCAATCGGTTATCAAAGTGATTGAACCAGCCCGGGATGGACAAGAAATGTGGCTGGAGTCCGATATAAAGAGCCAGAAGAGTATTTGTTTCTTCCGGACAGTTTATTAAGAAACAACTGCTCAATTCGCCGATTATAAAATAGAATAGATTGAACGTATATTGGGAGGTAATAGATAATGGAAATAAAATTAATGTCTATTGCAGATTATGATAAAGTATATAAATTATGGTTAACTACAGAAGGAATAGGTCTTCGCAGCCTGGATGATTCAAAGGAAGGCATAGGGAAACTGTTAAACAGAAATCCTACCACTAATTTCGTCGCCCAGGAAGAGAATGAGGTTATTGGCATAATATTATGTGGACACGACGGCAGAAGAGGCTACATCTATCATACCGCAGTTAAAACCACTTATCGTGGCCGGGGGATTGGAAAGGCGCTCGTGGTTGCAGTCTTAAATGCATTAAAAGCAGCCGAAATAAATAAAGTGGCCCTGGTTGCATTTGCTGCCAACGAGGCCGGAAACCATTTTTGGCAATCAATTGGATTCGCTAAACGTGACGATTTAATCTATAGAAATTTAAGTATCAACGAAAACAATACTTAACCATAACTCCTACCTACCTCGGATTACCAGCTGCCACATACAGCCTATAAATTTTAGATTTCGATTACTCTGCCGGTAGCTGAATATTCTATCTTATCATGCATGATCGCTTTTAGGTGTTCAAAAGCTTCTGATCCCGTGCAGTGACAGGTATAATATTGGGAGCCTGTTTGTACCAGAAACCAACCGATGGATTTAATTAAATCTTCATCTTCACTTTGTTTAGTTTGGGGATTATAGAGATGGAACCCTCCCATCACATAATCAGCGTTCCTATTTTTAATTTCCAGCATGCGTTTTACAATGTTTACGATGCCATTATGAGCGCAACCAGCCACTAACACCAGCTTACTATCCTCAGTAATAATCAGATTTTGTTCATGCTCGAACCTATCTTCAATAACCTCTTCACCGGCTTGCATCAATAGAACTTGATTGGCAGTGGAATACAGCTCTCGTCCCCGAACTGCGGAAAATAATTCGAGCTCTTTATCAATGCGCAAATAATCGTCCACCAGGACAATCCGGCTATGGTCTTTTAGTTCCTGATTCAGTCCGATATAGGCCAAACTATCAGAACGTCGCGCAAAGTGATTTTCAAATGCCTTTTTATGCAGGTATATCTTAGCGTGAGTGTTTTCATTTAGGAACTCCTTTATTCCACCACCGTGGTCATAATGCCCATGGGATATAACTACCAGATCAACTTCCGTTATATCCACCTGCATTTTACGGGCATTTTCCAGGAATAAACCACTTTGTCCCAGGTCAAAAAGTATTTTATGTTGGTTGGTCTCAATATATAAACTCAACCCGTGTTCAGTTTTAAATCCCGCCGATACCGCCTCGTTTTCCGCCAATGTTTTAATTATCATACGGTTAGCACCTCTTCTCAATAATTATTGGATGATCTTAGCCCAACCATTATAGCCGCTGATCCTGCTACACCATTAATTATTCCATAGTGGTTTTGGACCATTGCTGGTTACTTTTAAGGGATTTATTATGATAAATGTGAGGTATTATGTGAAAAGTATAATCATTCATCTGGCTTGCCTGGTATGTCACTTTGGCCTAAACGATGGCGGCTGCAACCGCCACACCCACAAGCTTCCTCTTGGCCGTCACATAGCTGAAAGTCTCCGCCCTCAATTCTCAGTACTTTGCCGTTAACCAGAGAGTCAGCCAGTTTCTTTCGCGCATCACTGTAAATATGCTGCACGGTGGTGCGGGCAATACTCATTTGTTCAGCACACTGTTCCTGAGTAAACCCTTGCAAGTCAATAAGGCGTATTGTCTCATACTCATCGACTGACATAATTATGAAAGACTCCTGAGCTGGAACATTAAGCGGCCCAAAGCAATTGCTTCCCGGCAGGCAACATACTTTTCTCCATTTTCTTGGTCTTGGCATAATTGACTCTCCTTTTTTTTCCTGGCAACAGCATCCATTTCTTGTTGACCTTACTCCGTTATTATTGACATATGTCCTATATAATTAATTATAGGCGGTTTAAATTATCTGTCAATAATCGTTCTATCCCTGCCAAGAATAAAACCGCTCGTTTTATCAATACTCGGGCAAGATATACTCTCAATACACCCCTAAAGCAATAAATGAAATTTGAATTAATACAGAGTGCAATTCTAGGCTATAATTAATTGCAAGAAAGGGATGATGTTAATGGAAATTGGTGGATTGGCACTTTCAACCCTGCTGTTAATCATAGCAAAAGCGATCCTCATCTTTTTTATAGGTAGGGCGGTAATAAAACTGCTGCTAAAACAGTTAAATAATTTTCTAACCAAAAAATCTTTTGACCCCATTCTCAGCGGTTTTGTAATATCTCTACTTAGATCTTTGCTGTACTTTGTGTTAATAATGGCACTACTCCAAACCTTAGGAGTGCAGACGACTTCGCTTATAGCTGTTCTTGGTGCAGCCTCCCTGGCAATCGGCCTGGCCTTGCAGGGCAACCTGGCAAATTTCGCCAGCGGGGTGATGCTGGTCGCGTTAAAACCTTTTAACGTTGGTGATTATGTGGAGGCCGCGGGAAAATCAGGAACAGTGGTTGAAATAGGCATTTTCAATTCGGTCATGAACACTCCTGACCATAAGAAAATTATTATCCCCAACAGCTCCATAATAAACGATTCCATTACTAACTATAGTGCCTATTCTGAAAGAAGGATTGATCTTACCATCGGCGTCGATTACACGGCTAAAATTGACCATGTCAAAAAGGTTTTAACCGAAGTTATTGAAGCAAACGACCTGATTCTAGCGGATAAACCGGTCTTGGTCAGAATGATTGAAATGGCTGACAGCTCCATAAACTTTGCGGTCCGAGTATGGGTATCTACCGAAAATTATTGGGATGTTTATTATGATCTTATGGAAAATATTAAGAATAAGCTTGATGCTGAAGCAATCTCCATACCTTACCCGCATGTAACCATAAATATAGAAAAATAGACGTTCGGAAATTTATTGGCTAGTAAATTGTCATTTAATTTGCGGATTGATTATTTTTAATGGAACCCAGGAAATATTAATCCTCCACTCTTTGATTGATTTGCTTTTTGCAGGTGCGATTCAGGTACGGAAATGCATAATTAATTGCCAGCCGCAGACACTAAAAATAATTCAGGATGATAAATTGTTTTGGCAAAAGTAATTATCACCCCTGACTGAATGTACCTATTTAACCGAAAAGAGAAGGAGATATGATGACCAAAGGAAATGCGATAATAGATGCCGGGTGGAACTTCGACAACAGTTTTACCCGACTCCCGGAATCATTTTTTACCAGCCTGAATCCAACTCCGGTACCCTGTCCGAGTTTGATTATACTCAATTCTCCCCTGGCAAATTCTTTGGGGTTGAATGTCCAGGCCCTACAAAGCCACGAGGGCCTGGCGGTCTTGGCTGGAAACCAAGTTCCCACAGGTGCCTGGCCGATTGCTCAAGCTTATGCAGGGCATCAATTTGGGCATTTTACTATGTTAGGGGACGGTCGGGCACTGCTGATTGGTGAACAAATTACTCCTCGGGGTGAGCGGTATGATATTCAACTCAAGGGGTCAGGTCAGACCCCCTACTCCCGCCATGGCGATGGTCGAGCAGCGCTGGGGCCGATGCTGCGTGAATATATTATCAGCGAAGCAATGCATTCCCTGGGAATACCCAGCACCCGCAGCCTGGCGGTGGTAACAACCGGTGAGTCAGTAATCCGCGAAACCGAACTAACGGGTGCAATTCTGACTCGGGTAGCTGCCAGTCATCTGCGCGTCGGCACCTTTCAGTTCGCTGCAAATTGGGGCACTGGCCAGGATCTCCGGGTACTGGCTGATTATACATTGCAACGACATTTTCCTCACGTAAACGATGATGATAATCCCTATCTTTCGTTACTGCAAGAAGTGATTAAGCGGCAGGCGGTGCTTATTGCCAAATGGCAACTGGTTGGCTTTATACACGGGGTAATGAATACAGACAATATGGCCCTGAGCGGAGAGACAATTGATTATGGTCCTTGCGCCTTTATGGATGTCTATGATCCAGCCACTGTATTTAGTTCAATTGATGTCCACGGACGCTATGCCTATGGCAATCAGCCCAGTATTGCCGGATGGAATTTGGCGCGATTTGCTGAAACCCTATTGCCGCTGCTGCATGAAGATCAGACAGAGGCGATCAATCTGGCTCAGGATGCGATTGGCAACTTTGCAGATTTATTTCACTACCATTGGCTCACAGGAATGAGAGCCAAACTGGGGATATTTAACGAAGAGCCAAATGATGAATCCCTGGTTTTAGAACTGCTCAGTATGATGCAAAAGTATCGGGCTGACTATACCAATACCTTCCGCGCTTTAACTTTTGAGACGCTAGAGACTACGCCCCTGTATGGCACTACCGAGCTTGCTCAGTGGTATGAGCTGTGGCGGGCCAGACTAGGTAGACAGCCGGAAGCGCAAGCCTCCTCGCATCAGTTGATGCAACAGTGCAATCCAGCCTTAATCCCTCGCAACCACCGGGTAGAAGATGCATTGGAGGCAGCCGTGAACCAAGGAGATTTCAGCGTGATGCAAGGCCTTCTGGAAGTTCTGGCGAACCCTTACGCACACTCCCCTGAGCAGGATGATTACTCCATATTACCGTCGTTAACAGCTCGACCTTATTACCAAACCTTTTGCGGCACCTAAGGGTCAACCGTAGGCTTACAAATATATACGGTAATATCGTCACTTCATAGGTTGCTTAAAACGAAAAGCCGAAGACAAATTTGGAGGGTCTGCAGCTACCGGTTGGTAAGGACCCTCCATCCGTTCTTTCGGGCATGTGACATAAGGTGTTTATCTGGATTAACCGCCACTTTTTCCCCTACCATTTCCATTATGAGAATGTCGGTATAGCTATCTCCAAAGGCTCGACTAGCCTCCCATTGAATATCTTCACCGGCAAAACCATCCTGCAGCAGTTGGCGTTTGCTCTTTCCATCCACAAAAGGGGTGACCCCTTGGTGGTTATAAACATCTCCTTTATATGCAAGCTTGGCACCCATCACCGTATTAATTCCCAAATCTTTTGATACTATCTGCAATAGTTCAATATAGGAACCAGATAGTAAAACGCAGTGATAGCCCTGTTGCTGGGCGAGTTTTATTTGCTCGATAACTTCCTGATTAAACACCTGTTTTAGGTAGGGGTAGGCCTGGCGGAAGAATTCCTCAATTTCCTGGCGAGTTAAATTGGTGAAAATTCGATTAAATCTTTTGAAAACCAGACCTTTCATGGTTTCCCTGGATATTACCCTAATTATATACATGAACAGGATCGGCACAGTAGCTAAAACAACAGCTATATACCTGCCCCGGGAACGTCGTTGCCGGGTCCATTCCCGAGCCAAACAGGGTAAGGTATCTTTTTCAATAAGGGTTCCGTCAAAATCAAAAATTGCCAGCTTCATTGCATTCCTCCCATGTAAGGTCCAGCTAATTTCTAAGCCTTGGCCCCTGCCTTGCTCTTGTAATTGCAACCCTACTTCATGATGCCTGATTATTCAATGTCAAAGAATTGACCTGCTTAACCATACAAAGCTTGAGGGTCAAATTGTTTGGCCGATTTAATAGTTCCCATTATATCATTATTAGGGCTTAAGAAAAATGTTCCAATGCTAAAGTTTATTCCCCAAAAAAACCCCCAGACCAGACGTCTGAGGGAACAACAAAGCCGTTTTTTAATTATCCTTTAGCTTAAAGAGTAAAATCAACTAGCCTGTCGGAGTGCCTTTTCAGTCTTCTTTTCTATGGCGCGAATCCCGGCAAACTCCTTAGTTTCTGCAGCAATTACGCCTGACAGAGCCAACAGAGCAATTAAATTCGGAATAGCCATGGCCCCATTAAAGGTATCAGCAATATCCCAAACCAGCCCAATTTTCAAACCGGCACCCACAAAGGCAAAAAGGCAAAAGACGATGCGGTAGGGTATGATTCCCTTTTGTCCTACCAGATAATAAAAACATTTTTCACCATAATAGGACCAGCCTAATACCGTAGAATAGGCAAATAATATAAGCGCTACAGTAACTATAAGGCTTCCGACCTGGGGCATGAAAAATTCAAAAGACCGACTGGTCAACGCCGATGCCTGAGCCTTATCGATCCCGGTATAGAGATTAGCCATTACCAGGGACAGCCCGGTTATACTACAAACGACGATGGTATCCAGGAAGGTACCGGTCATAGAAACCAAACCCTGACGACCGGGATGGTCGGACTTCGCCGCAGCCGCAGCAATAGGCGCCGAACCCAGCCCGGCCTCATTTGAAAATACACCCCGGGCTACACCGTAACGGATGGTACTCCCCAGCAGAGCTCCGAAGCCGGCTTTAGCGGTAAAGGCTTGGGTACAAATCAAAGCAAAGGCATGAGGAACCAGGTCTAAATTGGCAATGATTATATAAAGTCCACCCAGAATATAGAAAACTGCCATCACTGGAACCAGAACGCCGGTGGCCTTACCTATACTCTTAACTCCTCCCAGTATAACCAGAGCGGTTAGAATCCCCAGTATTGCTCCGGTTATCCAAGGATTCACTCCAAAGGTGTCGTGGACCGCACCTGCCACTGAATTTACCTGAACCAGATTACCAATCCCAAAAGCTGCTACCGACCCGAAGATAGCAAATAATACGGCTAGCCATTTCCAACCCAATCCCCGCTCAATGTAGTACATCGGGCCGCCGGCCATTTCTCCTTTTTCATCGCGAACTCTGAATTTTATCGCTAGTACCGCCTCACCATATTTGGTAGCCATGCCAAAGATAGCCGTTATCCACATCCAGAATACTGCTCCTGGCCCCCCCAAGACTACGGCGGTAGCTACTCCGACAATATTGCCGGTACCGATGGTGGCAGCTAAAGCTGTTGTCAGGGCTTGGAAATGGGAGATGTCTCCTGCAGATTTATGATCCTGTTGGGACGGCGACAGGGCTAGCTTAAGCGCATAACCTAAATACCTGAACTGTACAACTCCTAAGCGGATGGTCAAAAATATTCCGGTTCCTACCAATAGGGTCAGCATCCATGGACCCCACACAAAACTATTAACCGCGGCAACATAATTTGAAAACGACTCCATCATAATCCCTCCTACAATAAATACGGTATAGTTTCAATAGCATTTTTTAACATTCTTCATGCTATTTTGACAAATACCATTATATATAATTGCAATAGAGTGGACCATGTAAAATAGTGGTATATTACCACCCCGTATTACCATTAAGACCATAAAGCAGGATTGTTGGTCTAAAAAGTAGATCACGCTAATCAATTATTCGTCCCAGTAATTCGCCTAAGCATAAAAAAACGAGGGTATTGTTGACCCCCGTTCTAAATGGGACTAACTTTTGGCTCCCCGGTGCTTTTTCATTTTGGCATCTTTCCTGGCAAAGTCCTCATGTGGATCCTGAGAAGGTATGCCTTCCATTGCACCCGGGTCTGGCATCATGTTGTTTTTGTCCGCTTTTTTTGCCTTCTTCATTAAACCTCATCACCTCCCAAAATAGCCTAACCATATTTTATTTTACCCCGTACTATCGTTTTACATGTGCCAAGGGAACGCACATGCCAAGGGGACGTTTTGTTTGCCATGTTAGTCATTTACCAACTTTATAACCGGTCAAACTGCCCAAAATATTATTGGAAAATTTATGAAAGATCGTTTTGCCCGCCCCCTTTTCGTACCAGATGCTAATAATAATACGGAAGATGTATCGGGTATTATTGCTAAAACACCTTTTAAGGATATCATATCAACTTCAATGCCCAGATACGCCCGGTAGAAATACCAGGTACTGCCAACTTGATGAATATTCGCAGCGTGTATTGAAGAGGCGACACCTTGAATATGTGTGCCCGGGCCTATTGATCGTATACTAGAGGTAGCCGGTGCCATAGCCAATCTGGAAAACTCGGGTTCCTTACTCTAATTTTCAGAAGCACTGCGGTAGCGCATTTTATATAGAAAATACTCGAATGTCAGGGGACGAAGTCGTTGGAAAATTTTGTCCTTTGCAACCAATTGTTGTTACCTTTTCTTGAAATGTTGTCGACAACCCCGGCCCCCTACACATACTACATCAGCTCCACTTCGAACAGTTCATGGTCTGATAGTTCTTTAATATCTTGTTCTCCATAATCCTTTTTTAGCCTAATGCTAAGAGTTTCTCCTTCCATGGTCCAGATGCTTTTAGGCAAGTTCCCAGATCTTTTGAAATCAAACCGGGATGGATTTGATAACCGGGCTCGGGAAATGCCTTGAATACAGTCCCCTAAGCACTCTGATCCATACACCTTAACACCCAGTTGGGCAGACATAACTTTACCGAAATACTCTTCCGCAATAACTGCCATCCGTACCGCCAGATAGAGATCCCGGCACTCTTCCCGATGAT
>CAZYJA010000101.1:0-8753 GCA_964647245.1 uncultured Syntrophomonas sp.
CTTTCGTTTGGCGGCAAGAATTATCTTACCATGGGTGATCTTTTATGTCAAGGAATTTACAAATTCTTTTTAATTATATTGCTTTTATCTTCTTTTTCTTCTCAATAGATATAGCACAATCCGGACATACCATTTCACAAATACTGCAAGCGATACAGCTATCTTCATCTTTTGGTTTTACCGTAGGTGTACCATAGAGCCCCAATTTGTCAGACCAGACTAACACCTGGTTCGGACATTTTTCTTTACAGAGCCCACAACCCTTGCAGTAGTAAGGGAAAATGTGAAAATTAGCTTTTTCAAGTTCAAACGATATAGCTTTCAACTCAGGCATTCTGAGCCCCCCCTTCCTGCAATGCTTTTTCTCCCATTTCGCGACCCATCTCAAGTGCTCGGAAATTTAGTTCTTTCAAACTAGGATTTTTATCGAACTTATAGGCCAGTTTGTGTACCAACGCATCTTGGGCCGCTTTAAATCCAACCACCTGGGTGAGGCCAATAACTGCTCCCATAATAATGATGTTAAATACTCGGGGGTGCAGTTCCTTGTTGGCGGTATCAATAGCAGGTATCCCGATTATTTTTTTGGCTTCCCGGGGAAGATCATCCGGATTAACTTTAAACCCGTTGTCATACACGAAAAGGGTTTCGGGTCCAGAGTAAATAGCGGTTCTGCTTACTGCTCGTTCGCTTAAGGCCACCACTACATCTGCTTTATGAAACTTAGGTGCGCCGATTCTAACATCACTAAACTGGATGAAAGCGATTGATACGCCGCCCCGTTGCTCCAACCCGAAATTGGGTATATATAAAGCCTGCTGATTATTATTATAGGCTGCTTCAGCTAATATCTCGGCTACGGATTGAACTCCCTGACCACCTTCGCCGGCTAACGCTATTCTTATTAATGACATTATCTATCCCCCTTTCCCAGGGGATTTTTTAATTCCCCAACCGGGAATTGCTTTTCCATTTCATCCTCCAGGAAGTTCCAGGTCTGCCCGGCATTGGTCCGCCAATTGGTAGGACAAGTGGATAGTACCTCCACGAAGGAAAAGCCATTGCCTTCCATTTGGTTCCTTAGAGCAGATTTCAAATACTTTTTCAGCTGTTTGTATTTTGATACGGTCGCCCTGGCAATATAGGCACTATTCGGAGTCAGTTCCGCCAAAAATTCCGGTCCCATGGTAGGATAGCCTGTCGTTTCAGGATCCCGTCCATAGGGAGAAGTCTCCGTTTTTTGCCCCGGCAAAGTAGTCGGTGCCATTTGGCCGCCAGTCATCCCATAGTTGGTATTATTAACCAGGATTAAGGTTACCTTTTCATTCCGAACCGCTGCATTCACCAGATGCTGAGAGCCGATGGAGTAACCTCCTCCGTCACCCATATAGCCTATACAGGTGAGCTCCGGGCGTGACCTTTTGATTCCCACCATTACCGGGGTAGTTCTGCCGTGATGGGTCTGGGTGCTGTCACAGGCAAAGAAATCCCATGCAAGCAGGGAACAACCGATATCGCAGCCGAATATTGCTTGATCTTGAATGTTTAGTTCATCTATCACTTCTCCCAAGGCCTTCAATACAATTCCATGTCCGCAGCCCGGGCAAAATTTATGCGGTTTACTAGGAAGATACCACGATTTTGGCACTGCTGGTGCAATCATTATTTTACCTCCTTTCCTATAAGACGCTTTTAACTTTATTTATAATGTCATAATCTATTATGCCAACCCCGGGCTTAAATAGATTTTCAATTTTAATGGTCTCACCGAATATTTCCTGTTTGGTTAACCTATCCAGTTGCCCGTAAGCTGACTCCGCCACCAGAAGTTTTTTGGCTCCGCTCCGGGCGATAGCGGCCCGCAGTTGTTTACGCGGATACGGCCTTAAGGTTATGGGACGAAAATAGCCAGCTTTTATGCCCTGGGCCCGTAAAATCTTGACCGCATCAGCTGCTGACCTGGATACCACCCCATGCGACAAAATTATAATATCTGCATCATCACAATATTTTTCATCATATTCTACTATGGAATCTTCCAGGGCTTCATACTCAGCAGCAACTTTCATTACTACTTCATATAGCTCCTCTTCCAGACTATATATGTTACACAGATGCTGGGGCTCCCGGCCAGCTGTAATTTTCCCCTCCAGACCTATCAGCGGATACGGTTTAACCATCTCAATGCCCCGGTCTTCGGGATCATACATTTCCAGAGGTTCCCGCATTTTCGCCTGATAGCCATCGCCCATAATGAATACCGGATATCTATATTTCCAGGCTACGTTAAAGCCTTTAATTATATAATCATAGATCTCCTGATGACTTGCGGTAGAATAAACGATTCTCATCCCTTCGCCGTTGCCGCCAAAAGTGGTTAGAGTTACTTCCTGCTGGGAGTAAACCACGGTACCTGAGGAAGGTCCTCCCCGTTGTTGAATGATGGCCAACAGCGGCAAGCGCATTGCTTCCGCCATCCCAAATGGTTCCTGCATTAGCACATTTCCTGGTCCGGCGGTTGCCGTAAAGGCTTTTTTACCACTCTGAACTGAACCACACACCGTAAAGCCAGCTGATAGTTCATCTTCAGTTTGCAAGAAACCCCGGCCGTGCTTAGGGGCCATGCGAGTCCAATAATGCATAATTTCGTTCTGCGGTGTGATAGGGTAACCAAACATCATGTCAGCTCCCGCTACCAGACATGCCCAAGCTGCAGTTTCATTGCCAGTTACAAAAGATTTTTTGGATTCACCAATAATTCTTGGCATTTATTCGATGTACCTCCCTTTACGAATTTTGCAATACTTAATTCTTCTTCCCAACCTGTTTTAAAAAAAGTATACCTACCTATAGTTTAAAATTATTAAAAAAATCTACTGTGACTACCACATGGCCCCTGGCATATATCTTTTAATATATTTTACAGATAGATTATACTTGGTAGCTGGAATCAATTCCTGTAAATCTTCATTTACCGCCATATAGGCAATTGGTATACCCATCTCCTGTGCGACTTCAAGTGTTAGCTCATTTCCACTTTTGATTATATCCTCAGTGGTCTCGTCCCCCAGATGGGTATTTAGTACGATGGCATCCACTCTTCCCAGTTCGAGTAAATACTCCTTAATTCCTGACTGGGAGTCGGTCATAGGACGAGTAGCGTTAATTACCGCCAGTATCTTTAGATCTGGCGATTCATTGGCCCCCTCTACCAAATTAAGAGTTTTGGCCCCCTGCACGCCATATCCTATATCCAGAATGATATCTCCTTCATTCATTAAGGCCCAACGAGCCCGCGGATTTAACATGGCACCTGTTTCTCCCAGGCCGAAGGCATCTTCCCTTTCAAAGCCAATAACCTTTATTCCCAATCCCTCTAATTTTTTCTTCAAGGTTCGCAACGTATAAAAAGGCTCTACCGTATCTAAATCAACCAAGGTCACCAGTCGGCCCTGATTCTTTAATTCTAGAGCCCGATTAATCGCCATTTCACTTTTGCCGCTAGCATACTCGCCTATATATGCTTCAATGACTCTACCTGAATCATTTATTGTGACTTTCAACACCTCCTGAGTGTATACAGTATCCATGTTTTCGCCGTATACTAGCTTCCTAACAGTATAAATGAGAAGGCAATTGTGCGTCAATATTTATATTAAATATTATAATATTACTCACATTACCTGGCTAATATTACGCACATTTAGACTATATTTTTATTAATTTGCCAACCTCTTTTAGGTTTAATACGGCTGATTTTGCTATGAACCTTTAAGGATTGTCCTACAAGGGTAAAGGACAAGGGAACGATTCGCGTCACAACCACGGAATGGAGTGAGTGGTGAATCGTTCCCTTGTTCCGGTCTGGTCTCTTATTTGAGCAATAATTGAAAACAGACTAATAATAATATCCCCGGTATACCCAGGAATCCCGCTACCAGTACGGTAATTAGATTTATAGGCAGGGCAAACCCGAAATAGGCCGCACCATAGTTCACCAACATTAGCAAAACCAAGCCGATGGCCGAATTAATTATTAATTTCCAGAGTAATTTAATTGGCTTCATAATTATTTGGGCCACAATAAAGATAACCACAATTAAGAATAGAGCGGCAATTGCTATGTTAGTATCGATCCCCATCACAACCTTTCAATACAATCTCGCTGGTGCTCATTTGATAGCCTTTCTTTTGCTTATACATCTTGAGCAGGTGATCATATCTCTTTTCTGCGGCGGATACGTTGTAAACTGCCCAATCAATCATTTCCGGATCTTCCATCTCGGCAAATATTAGACGGGCAACAACTATTTCGTCCTTAGCCTCGTTAATTAATTTAATATCATCCGGTTGCTTTTCTTGATTCTCGGCCTTGCTCACTAAACAAAATGCGCTCCAAGCCTTCCACCATTTAAGCCAGCCCTTCATCCTCAACCCTCCATAGTCTGAAGCAAACTAATGTCCACTGCATATTATGTCAGGCTTACCAATATTATACCTGGGGATGAGAGATATCATTCAGGATCTATCATACGGGCACGATTAGCTCCTGGTGGGTCCCCTAACTTCGCCGGATGTCCTTGCCATACAATCCTTATAATTCCTTGCGACCCTCCAGGGCACGGCGCAGGGTTATTTCGTCAGCAAATTCTATATCTCCTCCCACCGGTAATCCATGGGCCAGGCGGGTAACTCTGATCTGCTGCTTGCCAAGCACCGAAGCCAGATAACGCGAAGTGATTTCTCCGTCGATATTAGGATTAAGCGCTAGAATGACTTCCTTTACTTCCCCCTGGCCTAATATTTTAAGCAGGGGCACCAGGTTCATTTCGCCCAGATCATTATCATCCATTAGCTTAAAACTACGGTTCAAAACAAAGTATTTGCCTTTGTAGCCGGTTCTTTCGAGAGCAATTATGTCACTGGCTTCCTCAACTACACATAAATTGTTGGGGTCTCTATTTGGATCACTACATATATGGCAAGGGTCAATATCGGTTAGGTATCCACATACTGAACAAGGAAACACCTTTTCCCGAGCATCCAGAAGGATTTGCGACAACTGCCGAACCTCTTCCAGGGGCATTTTCAATATATAAAGGGCTAATCGCTGCGCTGTTTTAGGACCTATCGTAGGCAGCTTCAGCAGTTGGTCAATCAAATTTTCCAGGGGTCGGGCCAATCTCATCCTTTTGCCTCCTACCGCATTTATAATCCTGGAATATTCAGTCCACCGGTTATCTTGGCCATCTCAGCTGATACCATGTCCTGGGATTGCTTAATGGCGTCATTAATTGCGGCCATAATTAGGTCTTCGAGCATTTCTACATCCTCTGGATCAACAACTTCGGGCTTAATCTTAATCTCTAAAATACGCTGTTTGCCATTCACCTTAGCCATAACTGCGCCACCGCCGGCCGAGGCCTCAATGACTCGTTCCTGTAACTCTGCCTGGGTCCTGGCCATTTCCTCCTGCATTTTCTTGGCCTGTTTCATCATCTGATTCATGTTGGATCCGCCCATAGGATTAAATTTCATTATTCTTCCTCCCTTAATCTTTTACTTCTACTATATCTTCGCCAAAATATTCTATGGCTTTTTTTACAATGATATCATTATACTGACTGTCTTCGAGAAATATAAACTGGACCTCAATCTCGCGTTTAAATATGTCCCGGATGACTAAATCAACGATTTCCCGGTTACCCTTTTCCTCCATGCGTTCCTTATGAAATTTGTAACCCTTGCGAAACCCAATAAAGATAGTATCCCCTTTCACGCCCAGCAGTTTTCCCTGGGATAAGAGGGCATGAGTGGGTATTTTCTTTTCTTTTACCCCCGCCAACAAGCGGTTCCACAATACCTCCCGAGCATCATTTTTTTCCGCTTTATCATGACTTTCCTTAGTATCGCTTCTTCCAGATGATCGTGCTGCTCGTGGAGTAACCTCTGGTGCAGATTTGGCAACCGGTTCCGAGTGCTTTTCCTGCGGAGCGAATAAGGCTGCCATTTCTAATAAGGTCATTTCCAGCATATATCGCTGGCCTTCGCTAAACCTTAGCTTTTCACCGGCGTCCATAATCATTCGCAATAACTGCAAGATCTGATTCTTATCGGCTCTTAGCGCCTGTTTTTTAAGGAATTCAGAGCTTTGCGGCCCTGCTATCATTAATTCAGCTTCCTCCCCCGCTAATTTGAATAATAGCAAATCACGCAGGTACAGGGCGGTTTCCCGCGCCAGCTGAAGGGCCTCTTTGCCCTGGTTGAGGGCGGTGTTCAACATAGCCACGGTGGAAACCAAATCTTCAGCCATCACCTTATCAATAAGCTGGGCTACAAATAAGTCATCTACTAATCCCAGCACTTCGAGTACATCCGCTTTACTAAGACTGCCATCCTTGTAGGAGTATAACTGGTCCAACATGCCCAGCGCGTCCCGCATTCCCCCATTGGCCCGACGGCTGATCAGCGCCAAGGCCTCGGGTTCAATGGCAATGCCATTACTGGCCGCTACGTCCTTTAATCTGGCATCGATTTGAGCCAGGGTCAACCGGCGAAAGTTATATTTCTGACAGCGGGATAGTATGGTACTGGGAATTTTGTGGGCCTCAGTAGTGGCCAGTACAAATATCACCGATTCCGGAGGCTCCTCCAGAGTCTTTAGGAGGGCGTTAAAGGCTTCGGTAGTCAACATGTGCACTTCATCAATTATGTAAACCTTTTTCTTGCCCTGGGCCGGCATTATTCTAACTTTTTCCCGCAAATCGCGAATCTCATCAATCCCCCGATTGGAGGCCGCATCTATTTCGATTACATCCATAAAATTACCGTTATTGATATCCTGGCACGAATGACAAACATTGCAGGGTTCTGCCCCCATCCGATTTTCGCAGTTGACTGCTTTGGCCAGAATTTTGGCGATGCTGGTCTTACCCGTTCCTCGAGGGCCGCAAAATAGATAAGCATGGGTTAGACGGTCGTCGCGAACTGAATTTTGCAGAGCAGTAACCGTCTGCTCCTGCCCTACTACTTCGTCAAACCTCTGAGGTCTCCAAACCCGGTATAAAGCTAGATATGCCATAAAAATCGCCTCCCCCGCCGACATATAAGCTCGACTCCATCAGCTTCACCATATATCGGTTTCTTACATTATAGCGGTTTCGTAATCGAAACACCCCAAAAACACTATAAAAAATGCAGGTTTTAAAAACCTGCTTATTTTCTACCATTGATATGCCGTGCACCTGGCCTCGAAAAATACCTTCCAAGCGATGCTTAAACAGTTAACTCCATTCAGGCCACCCTTCGACACACGAGATGGACCTTTTAGTGCTGCTTCCTTCCGGATCTGACACGGTTCAAGATGTCCCATTGCAAAGGACCCAAACTTCTTTGCCACTTATTCAAGCCTGACCTTACAAGATAATCCCTCGGCTCAGGGATTCAACCCTGCTATAGCGGATTGCAGGTTACAGGACGCCGCTAACTTCCCATCTAGCACGGCAAATATAATTGTATATGCTTTTTGACTTGATTGCAAGTAGCTGCCGCACTGATCGGTTTAATTATTGATCGGCAGCATAAGCCCCGCGCAGGTTTAGGTCTACTGGCTTAAAGGCTCAGGTAAATGTTGTCAGCCCCTTCATTATTTATGATACGGTTCACCCTTCAAGATCTTGAATCCGCGGTAAATCTGTTCACTTAGAATTAGTACGGCCATTTGGTGCGGGAAGGTCATTTTAGAAAAGGAAATAATATGATCAGCTCGCTTTTTTACCATATCGGCCAACCCATGGGACCCGCCGATTACCAGGTTTACTTTGCTCATCCCGGAGGTATTCCATTTATCAATGCACTGGGCCAGATCTTCGGAGCTTAATTGTTCCCCCTGTCCGTCCAGGACCACCAGAATTTCGTTATCGCCCAGCAAGGCCAAAATACGTTCGCCTTCTTTCTGGAGCACCTTGTAAATATCTTTTTCTCCGGCCCGGGGACTCACTTTTTCCTCCAAACCCTCCAGTACCTCAATTCCCGCATAGGGCCTTAGTCGCTTAATATATTCGTCAACCCCCTGGGCATAAAACTTTTCCCGGACTTTGCCGACTGAAATTATCCTGTACCTCAAGCTTCCCCCACCCCTATACTGGCTCTTTGCTTCAGTCTAGCGCAGCCCGGTGGAAAAATAAAGGGGTTAAGGTTGATCCTGACCTAGTTTTACCTTTATGGTTAAGTTTTCGGTCTGGGTAGCCCCCTGACGCGCGATTCTAACTATTTGCAGTTCCACTTCTTCCCCGATTTGACGGGCGAAAATTCTCCCCTGCAGGTCCTGGCCGGTTTCCACCGGGTCTCCATTCATTTTAGTCACGATGTCGTTTTCTTTAACCCCCATCTGATCGGCAGGACCTCCCTGTACCGGGACCACCACTACCCCATGGGAAACCGGCAGGTTATAAAAACTGGCCTCATCCGGACTAATCTCCCCCAGGATTTTTATGCCCAGAATTGGACGCAACACACGCCCATTTTTCAATAGGTCGTTGACCACCATCGACACTTGCTTGGACGGTATGGAGAAGCCCATACCCTCAAACCCCGGTACCGCTATTTTAATCGTGTTGATTCCGATCACCTGGCCATTTAAATCTACCAGAGCTCCCCCCGAATTGCCCGGATTTATAGCTGCATCTGTTTGGATAAGATGAAATACAAAACCCTCTTCGCTGGTTATAATCCGATTCAGCCCACTGATTACG
>CAZYJA010000102.1:0-6621 GCA_964647245.1 uncultured Syntrophomonas sp.
AAATATTAAAAGATATTGTAATGATATTTGGCATGGCCATTATCGTTATTTACCTATGCCAGAGGATTAGCATCCCTAGCGTAGTAGGTCTGCTGATAACCGGGGTGCTGGCAGGGCCTAATGGGCTGGGGCTGGTGAAAGATATTCACAACGTAGAATTACTGGCAGATCTGGGTATTATTTTATTGTTATTTACCATCGGCATTGAGTTCTCGTTGGGACGGCTTATGCAGATAAAGAAGAGTGTTATGCTGGGTGGATCTTTGCAGGTATTAATGACTACTCTGGCAACTATGCTGATAATGGCAGAAATGGGGTGGTCCCTGGGTGAGTCGGTGTTCGTTGGGTTCCTGATTTCGCTTAGCAGCACCGCCATCGTGTTGAAAACTATTCAGGATCGAATGGAGATCGATACACCCTATGGCCGCAGCACCCTCGCCATACTAATATATCAAGATATAGTTATCATACCCATGATGTTATTTGCGCCCATTTTGGCCAATACTTCCGGCGGTCTGGGGCAATCCCCCTGGTTGCTCCTGGCCAAAGTGATAGCTGTCCTGGTGATGCTATTTGTCGGGGCCCGATGGGTGGCCCCCTTCATGCTGTACCAGATTGCTCGTCAGCGTAACCGGGAGCTTTTTCTTATCAGCACGGTAACCATGTGTCTGGCAGTGGCCTGGTTTACTTCTGGAATGGGGTTGTCGGTTTCGTTGGGGGCATTTTTGGCGGGACTAATAATATCCGAATCAGAATACAGTCATCAGGCTTTAGGGAACATATTGCCTTTTCGGGATGTATTCACCAGTATCTTCTTCGTATCGATAGGTATGCTCCTGAATATAGGGGTTTTCTGGCAACATCTGGTTTTAGTTATAGTGGTAACTCTGGGAGTCCTGCTGGCCAAGACTATCATTGGCGGGCTGGCGGTTCTAGCTCTCGGGTTCCCGGTTAGAACTGCCATTCTGACGGGGCTGGCTCTGAGTCAGGTAGGAGAATTTTCTTTTATCCTATCGAGATTTGGAATGGAGTATCATTTAGTCAGCGACCAATTCAATCAAATATTTATGGCCGTAACTGTTTTAACCATGGCCTTAACCCCTTTTATCATCGTTTTTGGCCCGCGTATAGCTGAGCTGTTTCTAAGGCTGCCCTGGCCCCGCCAGTTGAAGACCGGGATTAAACCGACGATGGAAGCCGAGCCGGAAGAGCCCATTAGTGATCATTTGGTGATTATAGGATTTGGCATCAACGGTAAAAACTTGGCGCGGGCTGCTTTGGCCTCAGGTATTCCGTACATAATTATTGAAAATAATCCGGACCTGGTCCGGCAGGAAAAGCAGAATGGAGAGCCCATATTCTATGGAGATGCCACCCAGTTAGAGGTTTTGCGCCATTCCAATTTCAAAGAAGCCCGGGTCGTAGTTATAGCCATATCTGATCCAATAGCAGCGGTAAGGATAACCGATTTAATCCGCAAAACCAATGCGGATATATATATTATTGTCAGAACCCGTTATATCCAGGAAATTCAGCCCTTATATAAAGTGGGGGCCAATGATGTTATACCCGAGGAATTCGAAACATCAGTCGAAATATTTACACTGGTACTTAAAAAGTATCTGGTACCCAAGGTGGACATAGAGAAGTTTATTGCCGAAGTGAGATCAGATGGTTACGAAATGTTACGCAGCCTTTCCAAGAGATCCCCAAATCTTCAAGATATCAAGCTTCATCACCATGACGCTGAAATTGTGAACATTCTCGTAGGAGCTGGGTCTAAGGTAGCCGGCCAGACTCTGGCCGAAATTGATCTAAGAGGCAAGTACGGAGTAACCATACTACTCATTAGGCGTGGCACCGAGACCATAGTTAACCCCGGCCGAGATACGCGGCTGGAAACGGATGACCAGGCAGTGGTACTGGGCACCCCTTTTATTGTTAGCGATATATCAAATCTGTTCAGTAAAGCGGAGGATGGTTAAGATAGCCCCGAAATGGGTTCAATCCTTCGCTGGGGGGCACTGCTGCGAAGGATAGAGATGGCTGATTGCCTGAAAAAGGCCACCAACGACTAATGGGATAATTGTATTCAACCGGGACGAAATGCTAATCGATAAGCCTGTCGGCCTGGTGACAAATTATCCCATTATAGACAGTGGGTTACCGGGAGTATTTTTTGAACAAATCATCTAAAGCTTCTCGCAGCAGAAAAGCTTCCGTTTTTTCAATTTCCTTAGCTAGTGTGCCTAATCTATCCAGCTGGGTTTTAGTAAAATAGCTTGATTTTAAGGCCATACTTTCTGCTTCGGATAGACAAACCTTATTCTTGCCGAGTTTTTTACCTCTAAACATGGCGCTGTCAGCAATTCTAAAAAGTTCAACCGAATTTTTGGCATCCCGTGGGTAACTGGCAATGCCACAACTGAAGGTAATATATACCTCCTCAGATTTATCTTTGCCCTGGAAAGAAAAGGTATTGTCTGAGAGGTACCTGCGGATTTCTTCCATATCCATGAAGCCTCTCTCAGCACTCTTATTCACTAATAATATCGTGAACTGATCCCCATGTCTGCATATGAGGTCAGAGCTAGCAGTGTTCTGTTGAAAAATGGAGCCTAGCTTCTTGATAACATCGTCGCCCAGTTCCTTCCCATGAACACTGTTAATATATCCAAAATTATCAATATCAAGTTCGGCGATGCTAAATGGGCCCTCTCCTCTACAAATCAACTGATTCACGGTATCAATAAGTTCCCCTCTGCTAACCAGATAATCGTTCATTTTAATAATACAACCTCCGTCAGATTAAATATAATATATACATATCTATTTATTTATGTTATATATATGTATGACGTATATATATTTTAGACTATATATTATTAGACGTATATATGTGCGACATACATATGTTTATTTTTTTAGATATGACTTGCCCATATCTACCTACATATTAACACCAATTCAGCCATAAGCGGTAGTATAAAAGACCCTCGATTAGTTTATTTTACCCAGAAAACACTTTAAAAAGCTTCATTATAATTATTTTAAATTGGGTCTTTTTCAAAAAGAGGAGTTTTCTAAATGCCGGCCCTGACAGAAACCAAGTTTCCGCTACCGTAAAAGAGTATTTCTGTTGAGGGAGCAAAATATAGATGATTCCAGTCTAATAAATCTTAGCGTCATGTCAGACTCAATTTGCTTATAGTAAGCTTTCAAGTCAATGAATAAGCAAAAGCTTAGCATCATGAAAGAACTCTCTTTGTAAATGCCCCTAGAAGGTGCCAACGGAGAAGTGCTATGACCAGATAATTCACAATTTACGCGAGCATCTCTTCGTAAGCCGCCATTAAATATGCATAACTAAGGATCAAAAATTGAGATCCAAGAAAGGTGGGGTGTATATGTCATTGCCAATGATTGTATTCTTTTCGGGAATAGGCGGAGTTTTTACGGTTATGGTTTTTTTATTGATAGCAGTTACTTTAAGTTCAAAATTAGCAATTGCATTGGAGAAGAGACAGGTCCAAGAATAATTCTAAAATAATTACATCAAACGGTCCCAAATTTTGGTAATTTTTATGGTTTTAATCCGGTGATAATTAAGTCATGGTAACCGATAGCTATAAAAAGGACGTTGGACCCTTGCTATTTCATTAGCGAGGGTTCTTTGTTTTTTTTGGTTAAGGAAAAAAAGTTCGACAAATACCTATTGTTTCTGCCAAAATGCCGGCGGAAATACAAAGCGTTCCTCATAATGGAACATTATTACATTTACATAGGTGCGCAAAAATGATATATATATATACGGCAATATGGTCATAAAAATCATTATAGTTACCAATGTGTATGTTGATATATATGTACACCTGTATGTAATGCTGTACATAATTGATTTATACATACAGGCTATATATAAAAAAAGCTATGCGAGGAAGGTGACATATGAAGAACAAGCAGGTTACAAAATACCAATTTAAACAAACATTGTACCAACCCTCCCCTCTAATGACCGAGGCTATACGAGGCATGATTCGGGAATGGGCAGAACAAGACCGGATTAAGAAAGAGGGCAAAACCTCTAAAGAAGTCTGTGTCAGCCAGCTAATGCCCTAGTACTCACCCCCCAAAAACCTGAACTTAGATTTTGATTGCCTTTTTTGTGGTTGTCGTTGTAATTGGCAATCAAGAAGTTGAGCATACTTAATGCAATAATAATAAAGTTGAGGTGATGCTATAAGGTATATGAAATGATCCCAGCAAATGATTTAAACCTAGAACCCTATAGTTTATAGCTAGTAAAACCAAAAAATATTAGGGGGAATATTAAATGAGTCCTGCTATTTTGGCACTAATTATTTTAGCAGTGGTTGTCTTGTTTTATGTAACCGAGTGGCTTCCAATTGCTGTTACTACCGTTGCGGGTTGTTTGGCGTTAAGCTGGTTACAAGTAGCCAAATTGAGTGTAACCTTCTCTGGCTTTGCCTCTGATACACTCTGGTTGGTAATTGGTATGGTTATGGTTGGCGCAGCTTTGTTTGAGACGGGTTTGGCTGACGAAATGGGTCGTTCTATAATTAAGTTTATAGGGGCCTCAGAAAGTAGAATAATATTAATTGTTTATCCCATCGCGATGGTTATGTCTGCATTTCTAAATAACACTTCAACAACAGCTACCTTTACCCCAATTATACAAGCCGTTTCATCTAAATCGGGCGGAAAAGTTAGTGCGAAAAAGCTTTTAATGCCATTAGCTTTTGCGGCGACCAGTGGTGGTATGCTGACCCTGGTTGGTTCAACTCCCCCGGTATTGGTCCATGGATTAATGGTTAGCAAGAACATGCCTACCTTTGGATTTTTTGAATGGGGATATGTTGGACTACCTATTTGTATTTTGCTTATAATTTATTCTCTTACTATTGGCCAGACAATTGCTAAAAAAATATGGGGCGCGGATATTGAAGCCGAGGCAAAAAGTATGGCAAATGTTACGGTTGAGCATGTAGAACGGCCCAAAGGTCCAATGTATGCAGCCGGTGCAATTCTTGGGTTCTGTATTTTAGGATTTATGCTTCAGCCTTCCTTTGAAACTAGTAAAACTTTTACTTTTACGCTGGGAATGGTTGCTATTACCGGTGCGATGCTGACTGTTATCTGTAAGACTATGAGCATACAAAGGTTGTATCAGTTAACTGACTGGAACACCTTCTTCGTTTTAGGTGGTGCTATCGGGTTTGCTTCTGGTTTGGACAAGAGCGGAGCCGGAAAACTTATCGCCGATACTGCTATTAAGTATGTGGGACAATCCAGTCCTTTCATCGTTTTCGCTACCTTCTGCCTGGTAGGTCTGGTATTAACGCAAATGATGTCCAATACAGCTACCACAGCTATGATGGCACCTATTGGTATATTTGTGGCAACCGGACTGGGATTCAGCCCCTTGCCATTATTAATGGGTCTCGCTTGCGCTTGTGCAGCGGCTTATGTGACACCAGTAGGAACTCCGCCTAACACCATCGTACTAGGCCCCGGCAAGTACAATTTTATGGATTATATGAAGATGGGCGGGCTTTTCCAAGTAATCAGTTATCTGGTCATAATCTTGGTTATCCCGATGATCTGGCCTTTATAAAAAAGAATTGATTATTTAGTAAACAGGTGGCCTAATTAACGAACTATTGAAATAAATAGCTTGTTTATTAGGCCCTTTTTATTTGTTGAATTGTTCCAGCTGCTTGGTTTAAAACTGAATCGTTTCCCGGCCGGTGCACTCCATTAAACGGAAGTTGACATCCTCCCGGGTTAATGCATATAATTTAAATATCTATTAGTAATCAATATTTAAATGCTATGATTGGGAAAAGTAAGCGTCAATCGCTGCCAGAGAGAGAGGGTCACCGGCTGAGAGCCTTCTTTCAGTATGAAGTCGCTGAAGGTGCGTCCAGGAGCAGGTATGCCGAAATAATAGTAGGTGTACCCGGTAAAAGCCGTTATCTTTATCAATAAAGCGGGGTGCATATAGCGCTCAAGCAGGGTGGAACCGCGGAAGAAAAGACCTTTCGTCTCTGAATAATGGAGATGAAAGGTTTTATTTTTGGGCAATTTTGGTGTATAAAAAGGAGGATAATATATAATGGTGGAGGCATTTAAAAGAGAGATAGAAGTAGTCTTTGAAAGGGATCCGGCCGTACGAAGTGTAGCGGAAATAATTTTCTGTTACCCGGGATTTCATGCCATAATAAATCATCGGCTGGCCCATTTCTTATATCGTAAAGAGTGGTTTTTTCTCGCGCGGTTGGTCTCTCACATCAGCCGTTTCATAACCGGAATAGAGATACATCCCGGGGCTACCATCGGGAAAGGGCTCTTTATCGATCACGGCAGCGGAATTGTCATTGGGGAGACGGCCGAGATCGGCGATAATGTTACTTTGTATCAGGGTGTGACCCTGGGCGGGTCAGGCAAAGAAAAGGGCAAGCGCCATCCCACCATCGGCAATAATGTCACTATAAGCGCCGGGGCTAAAATTCTGGGTTCTTTCACAGTGGGTGACCATGCCAAAATTGGGGGTGGATCGGTAGTAGTAAAAGCGGTACCTCCCAATTGCACGGTAGTTGG
>CAZYJA010000102.1:6631-8751 GCA_964647245.1 uncultured Syntrophomonas sp.
TCCCGGGGCGCATTGTAGCCCGCGATGGAATCAAGGTCGATTATGAGCCCGCCGAGGTAGATCTGGATCATAACCTGCTGCCGGACCCGGTGGCTGACCTATTATCAACCATGCAAGCCAAGATTGATGAGCTGGAAAAGCGGGTAGAATCATTGCAACAGGAGGCTTCCCCAGATGAAGATATACAACACGTTAAATGGCATAAAAGAAGAGTTGGTAACTCTTAACCCGGAAAAGGTGAATATGTATGTGTGTGGTCCTACCACCTACAACTATATCCACCTGGGCAATGCCCGTCCGCTGGTAGTCTTTGATACCGTGCGCAGGTACCTGGCCTTCCGGGGTTATCAGGTGCGCTATGTGCAGAATTTTACCGATGTTGATGACAAGATTATTAACCGGGCTCGGGAAGAAGGTGACGACCCGCTCCAATTGGCGGAGCGTTATATTAAGGAATATTTTGTTGATGCCGATGCGCTGGGTATAATTCGGGCCGATATCCACCCCCGGGTTAGTGAACACATTGAGGAAATAATAGCAGCGATTGCCAAGCTGATGGAAACGGGCTTTGCCTATGAAGTGGATGGAGACGTTTATTACCGGGTGAAGGCTTTTGCCGGTTATGGCAAACTTTCCGGCCGTTCCCTGGATGATATGCTGGCTGGGGCCAGAGTAGAAGTAGATGAGCGCAAAGAGGAGCCCGTTGACTTTGCGTTATGGAAAAAGGCTAAAGCCGGGGAGCCGTCCTGGGATAGCCCCTGGGGCTTGGGACGACCAGGATGGCACATTGAATGTTCAGTGATGTCCATGAAGTATCTGGGCGAAACCCTGGATATTCACGGGGGAGGAGCCGATCTGATATTTCCTCATCATGAAAATGAAATCGCCCAAGCTGAGGCCTATACGGGTAAACCTTTCGTTAAATACTGGATGCACAATGGTTTCATTACGGTTAACAGTGAAAAGATGTCAAAATCGCTGGGCAATTTCTTTATTCTCCGGGATATCCTGGCCCAATATCCCCGCGATGTGGTGCGATTCTATTTGATAGCTACTCATTACCGCAGTCCGCTGGATTTTGATGATGGCAAGCTGGAAGAAGCTAGAAAGGCTCTGGGCCGGCTTAAGACCACCTTGACCCTGGCCACCGAATTTCTGGCTAATGAATCAGGAGAAAGTACCGATTCGGATCTGCTGGAGAGTCAGGGCGAGTTTCTGAACCGGGTAACCGAAATGCAGGGCAAGTTCATTGAGTCCATGGATGATGATTTTAATACCGCCAAAGCATCGGGCTATCTTTTTGAGATGTCCCACATCATCAATAGTTTTATTGCCAAGGCTGACCCCCACAACCATAAAGATCGGTACGGGTTGCAACAAGCTTTGCAGGTGTTTATGGAATTAGGGACGGTTCTCGGCATATTTATAAGTCACCCGCCGGGTACTACTGGTGCTTCCTTGCGGTCGCCACTAATGTTGCAGCCGGAAGCAAACGAACCGGTTGTAAATGGCTTGCTGGAGTTAATGCTGGAGATGAGAACCCAGGCCCGGCAGCAAAAGGATTATGTTCTGGCGGATTCCTTGCGGGATGAATTGAATCGGTTGGAAGTGAAAGTGGAAGACAACTCCACCGGGAGTCGTTTCCGCTATGAGGCAGCGCCTGCCGTAGAAGAATTAATGGCTTTTATAATTAAGCTCCGGCAGGATTTTAAGGCCCAAAAGGAATATTCACGGGCTGACGGGTTAAGGGATCAGCTTAAAAAGCTAGGGATTATACTGGAGGATACCAAGGGAGGAGTCAGGTGGAAATTTGCTGACGCGTGAGCTTTGGGATGAAGTTAACTTGCGGGAGGTCCCTCCGCTGGTCTTGGCCTATATTGGTGATGCCGTTTTTGAGCTGCTGGTGCGAATGAGTACCATATCCGCGGGGCTTCGCCCCATGAAGGAGATTCATCTCAAAACCGTGCAAATGGTCAAGGCCGAGACTCAAGCCCGCCTAATTCGGCAGATGATTGCTGAACTAACTGAAGAGGAACAGGATATCGTCAGGAGGGGGCGCAACACTCGCAGCACCCCTCCTAAGAATGCTGATATGCAGGAATATCGGATGAGTACGGGCT
>CAZYJA010000103.1:0-8731 GCA_964647245.1 uncultured Syntrophomonas sp.
GGAGGGTGAGGGGCTCGCATTCGCTTGCGCTCCCTGCCTAAAATCTGCCGGAGCATGAAAAAAAAGATAACCCCAGCCGCATAAAAGGAATATTTAGCTTCATTATGAAGCTGATTAACCAGGAGGTAAGCAGCGATAAGCAGGGTGAAACCTAAAAGTATAGTAAGCGACTGCAATTTAACCGCTCTGGTATTGGCAGCTATAGCATCGTTTATACTGGAGAGCGGTATCTTCAAAGCTAATTCGCCGCGTTCAGCTCGGTTAAGCACTCGATCCAAGCGGGGAGGGATGTCGACTAGAGAACTTATTAACAAGGTAGCCTTTTCCTTAATCTGGTTCCATCCCCCCGCTTCTCCCTTGGCGAAATCCTTTAAGTAAGGCTTGGATTCATCCAAGAAATTAATATTCGGATCCAAGCCGATGCACAGTCCATATAATGTGCCTAAGGCCCGGCCCAGGAAAGTAAACTGAGCTGGTATTTGAAAAGGCTGTTCATATAAAAGCTGTTCCAAATCAGTTAATAGTCCGCTGAAATCAGCCGAGTAGAGGTCCTGACTGGATCCCAGGGCTGCTTCGAGGAGTACCCCAATCGCTCGGGATACCAGCTCATTGTCGGCATCATAACGCAAAAAACCGATTCGTTTCAAATAGCCAACTACCTCGATATAGTCCCGTTTTACCATAGCTAGGACTAAATCGATCAGAACATTCTTAAGATCCGGGGGAATTGAGCCCATCATGCCAAAGTCAATCATTATCAAGCGGCCATCTTCAGTGACGAACAAATTACCCGGGTGGGGATCGGCATGAAAAAAGCCATCTACCAGAATTTGATTAATGTAAGTGTGTAACAACTGGCGGGCTATTGCTTCGGTGCTAACCCCCGCCTGATGAAGTCTAGCGTAATCAGATATTTTAATGCCGTCCATGAACTCCATCGTCAAAACCCGCTGGGTGGTATACTCCCAGTAAATCTTGGGAATTAATATGCCGGCATCTTCTCTGGTATTATGGGCAATAGTTTCAGCATTATGGCCTTCCTGGATATAATCAAGTTCTTCCTGCAGGGTAATAGAGAATTCATGATAGATGGCATCAAAATCAACCATTCGTTCCCAGTCGGTGAATATTTTCAACAAATCAATGATCTTGCGAACTGCTGCCAGGTCAATGCGAACCAAATCCTCGATTCCCGGCCTTAATATTTTTATGGCTACGGTTGGCCCTTCGATCAATACGCCGCGATGGACCTGTCCTAATGAGGCAGAGGCAAGCGGCATTTCCTCTACTGCCGCATATATTTGCTGCAAAGGACGGGTAAATTCCTTTTCAGCCACCTGACGAATATCATTAAAAGATACTGGTTGGACCTCATCTTGCAACCCAGCTAGTTCGCGAACCGTCACCTGGGGTAGTACGTCTACCCTGGTACTGAAAAACTGACCCAATTTAATGAGCAATCCGCCCATTTGTACTGCCGTAGTGCGAAAACGGCGGGCCTGAGATAAATAGAGTTCGTTCCGTTTGGCGGTTAACCAGGACTTTTTATGCCACCATTTTTTATACTTGAGCGAATAAAAAGCCCAGAATATACCTATGAATAGATTCAGAACCGTTAAAAAACGCCTTAATCCTGCCCAAGATTTTATACTCATTTATAAATCGCTCCATTCAGTAGGGTGTGTATGTTCATTATAACAAACTATCCTATTTACAAAAATTTCTTCCCGGATAAACTCTATAAAATACCCACAATAAGGATATATTACGGGTTTTAACCTTGTCCTTGCCTGTGCTTTTTGTGTTATATTTAGAACTGTATATTACAATATTGAGTTATTGCTGGCATACAAAGAAAAATTAATGTGTTTTTTGTCGAATATTTGTAAATGGCCTTAATAATTAAGTATAATTAAGCAATAGATAAATGTGTTTTTAGCTAATAAGAATGTAGATATTAGCTAATATAACACATAGAGCGTACAAATCGGGGAGGGGATAACTGGTGAACATCGAGCTGGATAGTTGGAGTATCAGGAATATGATGAATAAACGCATACAAGTTATTCATCGTGGCGATTCGTTGAGGACAGCTATTAGTATTTTTAGCCAATATAAGCTGGATACCATTCCGGTGGTTGATGAAGATGGAGTATTGACTGGAGTCTTCTCCAACAGCAGGTTGTATAAGGCATTATTGGACGGGGTGGACCTGGATGATGAATGTACTCCCTATATTGTAGACAGCCCTATATTTATTAATGCGGGACTAAACTATGATGAACTTTCCCTGGTAATGAGGGTGAACCAAAGCCGGGTGGGCAATGTGCCGGTTTTGGACGATAGTGGAAAAGTAGTAGGTATTGCCGGTAATAAGGAATACCTGACTACCAGTGTAAATGTAATTGCGAAAAATTGTGCCCTGCTGGAATCAATTTTTCAAGCCATGCAAGAGGGTATTATCACCGTAGATGAAAACGGATGTATTCTACGGATAAACCATTATGCAGAGCGAATGTTTGGGTTTAGTTTCGCAGATGTCCATGGAATGCATATAAATGAGGTCTTCTCGGAAATTAATTATAATGGTAATCGGAGTTTTGGAGTAAGGTATAATTTCCGATCGGTTTCAGCGATTGTTAATCAGGTTCCGATTATCGAGAATGACAAGCAAATAGGTACTAATATCGTCTTTTTGGATGTCTCAGATTTTGAGGAGATGGCTAAGGAACTTGAGATCGTAAAGGATTTGCATTCAACCCTCAATGCGGTTCTTAGTGCTTCGGCATTTGCGGTTTTTGTTACCGATAAAACCGGTGCGATCAAATTTTTGAATAAAATTGCCCAAGAATTTGTGGGCCGCGAAGATGACATAGTCGAAGGTCAATTTATCAAAGACTTCTTACCTACCAGTAGTAGGGTTCAGGTTCTGAAAACAGGTGTTTCAGAGGTAGATATTTGCCACCTCCACGAAATAAACTGTGTGGTTTCTCATGTTCCAATCAAAGATGATAGTGATAAAGATGCTGAACCGGTAGGGGTGGTAAGCACAGTTTATTTTGACGACAATAAATTGCTGGGAGAAATCGCTCGCAAGTGGTACTCGTTACAGCAACAAGTAGATTACTATCGTAACCAACTTGATAAACAGGGAGCCACTGAGAAAAACAACTTTGACCACATAGTTACTAAAAACCATGATTTTATGCAGATAAAAAACGAAGCCCAAAGGATAGCCAAGAGCACCTCGACGGTATTGTTAACCGGGGAGAGTGGGGTTGGGAAAGACATGTTTGCTCGAGCAATTCACGCTGCGGGGCCCAGGGCCAAAATGCCTTTTGTTAAAGTAAACTGTGTTGCTATTCCCGAAACTTTATTCGAATCTGAATTATTTGGCTATGCTCCGGGTTCATTTACGGGAGCCTCAAAGAAAGGGAAAATCGGATATTTTGAGCAGGCGCATCAAGGCACCATTTTTCTCGATGAAGTTGGCGATATGCCACTTTCAATTCAAGTTAAAATATTACAAGTTTTGCAGGACAAACAATTCACCCGGGTGGGTGGGGTAAATACGCAGAATGTTGATGTGAGGATAATTGCGGCCACCAACCGTAATTTGCGCGAAGCTATTGCCAAAGGAACTTTCCGGGAGGATCTGTACTATCGGCTAAATGTAATTGAGTTATATCTGCCACCCCTGAGAGTTCGTTCGGAGGACATACTCCCGCTATCCGAGACTTTCCTGGAAAAATACAATGATATACTGGGCACAGCAGTAACGGGTATAAGCCTGCAGGCTAGAGAAACCCTGCAAAACTATCGGTGGCCGGGAAATATTCGCGAACTTGAAAACGCCATCGAAAGAGCCGTTAATTATGTCTGGGAGGGAGAAATGGATGTAGAACATCTTCCCATTCATATTTTACACGGACAAAAAGCCAACCATGAACAATCATCCTACCAAGTAGCAATAAATGATGTTAACAAAGAAATTATATTAGATGCCTTAAGAAAAACCAAAGGCAATAGAAGCGCTGCAGCGAGAATTCTGAAGATTAGCCGCTCGGCACTATACGAAAAATTATCGAAATATGATATATCGTAATAAATTCAGCAACAGTATAAGGAATAGAAACAAATATGAGTAAAGGGGCTATGCATTTTGTCAGATGAAATAAAGTGGACCAAAACTCATTGTGCCAGGATGGACCACGGCGGATGTGGCTTAATGGTAGGAGTGAAGGACAACCAGATTGTGCAAATTAAAGGTGACCCGGACGGGTACTTAAACCAAGGTTATACCTGTCATAAAGGTAGGGTCTCAGCTGAACGTCTAAGTCACCCCGATCGTCTTAAACATCCTCTTAAACGGATAGGGGAACGGGGCGAAGGCCAATGGCAACGAATTTCGTGGGATCAAGCTCTCGATGAAACCGCGCAAAACCTCCTCGCCATAAAAGAAAAATACGGTGCCCGGGCAGTGGGATTCGGAGTGGGGATGCCTAAAGGCCTGGAACATTTTGTTTCAATCAGACTGGCTAATATTTTTGGTTCGCCCAATGTGGTAGCTTCCCAGGATGTATGTCATGCCCCCCGCGAGGTATCGGGAATGCACACCTGTGGCTTTTATCCGGTGGCTGACGTCCATAACCCAACTGAACTAGTTCTTTCCTGGGCTAGCAATAACCTGGCTACTAATGAAGAGGGACAAATTTCCAGTCTAACGTTAAAACAACTCAAAAAAGGGGCCCGGCTAATTGTAGTTGATCCTCGCCGAACCGAAATGGCGGAACGGGCTGATCTATGGCTCCAGCTGAAGCCAGGAACTGACTCGGCTCTGGCGTTAGGATTTTTAAATGTCATTATCGAAGAATCGCTTTATGATAAAGATTTTGTTGAACAGTATACCAGCGGGTTTGAAGATCTGGCCCAACACATTAAACAGTATTCCCCGGAAACGGTTGCGGAAATCACCTGGGTGGGGGCTGATCAGATCCGTAAAGCAGCCCGTATGTATGCTGCCGCCAAACCTGCCACCGTGCAATGGGGTAATGCAATTGAACATGATGTTAACGTTTTTGACGCCAGTCGCGCTTTAATATGCCTTATGGCGATAACCGGCAATCTTGAAATACCCGGAGGAAATGTAAATGCCTATGATCCTAAGATTATGGGTCTGGGTGGTTTCGTGCGAGCTGATCTGGTCCCTAATAAGTTTAAGGAAATGATCGGGGCGCATTATAGAACAATTCCCAGGATGATGACCGTACCACCGGCATATTTCCGCAGAGCAATACTGGAAGAAAAACCCTATCCGGTTAGAGGATATTACGGCATGTGCACTAATCCTCTGGTAACTTGGGCAGATAGCAGGCTTACCTATGAAGCGTTTAAGAGTCTAGACTTTATCGCCATAGCTGATATATTTATGACCCCCACCGCATCTATGGCCGATATTGTATTTCCAGTGGCCCACCAGTTCGAGATGAATGATATTGGCCACTACGGCATCGGACATGGTATTGTGCTAGCGCGGCCTAAAATAGTTGATCCACCGGAGGAATGCTGGCCTGACATGAAGATCATGAATGAGTTAGGCAAAAGAGTGTCATCGCCTGAGTTATGGCATGATAATTATGAAGATTTTCTGGAGGATTTGCTCGCCCCATCAGGTTTAAGCTACAGCGAATTTGTTGACAAGGGCTACTTAAAAGGGCCTGATCGTTTCAACCTTTATAAAGAAAAAGGGTTCAAAACTCCCACTGGCAAAGTTGAACTGAAATTAAGTGTAGCCGAAAAGTTTAAACTAAAGGCTTTACCTGAATTTACAACTCTACCCGAAGATGAGAACCCGGATTATCCCTTATTAATAATTAGCGGTAAGAGCAGCAATTATCTGCATTCTTCCTATCGATGGGTGGATAAAATTCGCGAAAAAGAACCTGTACCAGGGGTAGAAATACATCCCGACACTGCATCAGCCTACGGGATCAAGGATGGCGACCAGGTCATCATTGAAACCATATATGGTCAAATAGAACAAACCGCCAGAATTACTGATGTTGTCGATCCTCGGGTTATCAGTGCTTCGATTGGATGGTGGTTCTCCGAAGGAGATCCAGCTCAACAATTCGAGTGGCAAAAATCTAATTTCAACATGCTGACCTCAACCAAGAAGGTGGGCAAAGAGTTTGGAACCCCTAATTTGAAAAATCTGCCGTGCAGAATAAAAACGATTTAGATTAGCAAGCATAATAGTACCCCCTACGGTAAAATAAATTAAACCCGAAAAACGCACAGTGAAACCAAATACCCCCTAGGATAGAGTTCAAATACTTCCAAAGGGGTATTTTATATGCAAGATCTGTATCTTCCTTTCGTAGTTATTGTCAAGTTATCATAATTGAAAGGGAGGCAGATGTTTTGAAAAGGTTTTTACTATTATCGCTGTTGGTCTCAATATTGGTTTTTCCGGGGGTAGCAACAGCCAAATTAGCACCAGGTGATTATACTGACATTAGCGGACACTGGGCAGAACAAGATATCGAAGCAGTATCCGACTTAAATATGATGAATGGCGTCGCAACCACCGACCAGGGGTTCCGTATGTTCTCGCCCGAAGGCACAGTTAGCCGGGCTCAACTCGCAGTAGTATTACAGCGTACATTCAACCTGGATTACGGCTTGGTCAGGTTTATCAAGGAACCTGTGGCCAGTGATTATTACCAGGATGTGGACAATAATGCCTGGTATGCTAGTGCTTTAGTTAGGTGTGCCATTAATAATGTATTCCCAGCCAACCGTTCTTTCTTACCGGACGATAATGCCAGCCGTATCGAGATAGCTCGATCGGTATACAATTCCTTTAATGCTAAGAGAATCTCGGTTCCAATGATCATGATCATGCCGCTATATCATGATACTAATACTTTATCCCAGGAAGATATTAACGCCGTTACTTTTGTAAGTAATACCGGTATTATGAAGGGAGATAATAACTTCTTTAGACCTGACCAGGATATGACCCGAGCCGAACTGGCTAAAGTGCTGATGAGATGTATTAACCTTATGGCCATAAACGAATCCAGCGAAGGTAACGAATATAAGGTTCCGATAGGAGAGACATTTACGTTAGCCTTGAGCAGCAACCCTTCGACTGGCTATGAATGGAGCCCCAAAATCGGTAATGAAACCATCTGTGTGCCTATTGGCCATACTTATCTGGCTGACGGTGCTGGAGACCAGCCTATAGTGGGAGAAGGGGGCAAGGTATACTGGCAATTCAAGGCTTTGCAAGCCGGTACCACAGAAATTCAAATGGTTTACGCCCGCCCCTGGGAGAGTGTTCAACCCGCCAAAGTTTATAAACTGATAGTCGTATCCGAAACCACCCCACCGCAAGATTCTATTGTAATTAGTAATAATATACTAATAAGCAACTCCGATACTATGAGCGTTGATCTTAATATACCAGTTGTAAATGGCGTGGCTGATAAAAACATTGAGGCCAGGATCAATGCCCGACTTGAAAAAGATGCTCTAGACTTAACCAATCTGCTAGCTTCAGAAATAGAGTCTTACGTAGGATACAATCAACAAAAGGATTTCCCCATCCGGCCCTATCAATTGGTAACCAGGTATCAGGAGTGCTATCAGCAGGAAAATTTGCTGAGCCTTTATGTGGACTATTATCAGTACACTGGCGGCGCCCATGGTATAACCAACCGCATAGCTTACAATTTCGATCTGCAAACAGGCCAGGAATTGACCTTAAAGGACCTTTTCAAGGCCAATTCTGATTATCAGGCAGTTATCAATGCCAAAGTCAGCCAACAGATTAATGCTAACCCGAGCAACTATTTTACTGGCTCTAGTGGCTTTAATGGCATAAACGAAAATCAAAGCTACTACCTTGAGGAAGGTTTTGTGGTGGTGTATTTCTCCCAGTATGAAATCGCTCCCTATGCGGCTGGTATTCCCGAATTTAAAATACCTGTAGCTGATTTTAGCGATTTAATAATTAATGAGAATGGACTCGCAGATATAGATGAAATCAACAGGCTGGCCTGGGACCTTATCTACCGGGATATTGCCAACTATGAATCAAACCCGGAAATTGATATTGTTGACAGTAAAATTACCCGTTTGGAATTGACTGCCAGGTTTGATTCCCTGGCTGATACTCCTATAGATGTATTTGCGCTTGAGTATCGTCTGCTGCCCGCAGATCTTAGTAAGGTGGTTTTGGCTGGTGGCATGCAAATTGATGAATACGGGTGGCTAAAGGAAACCAGCAGCATGGGCAGTCCGGTTTTGATCGTATCCCATAATGAAGATGAAACCTATTTAATAGGCACCCTTTGGACCGGAGGTATTGGTGAAGACGGAGGTTTGGAGGCAGCCATCAAAATGTTGCTGGAACGCCAATAAGTTAAGTGATACCCATTACATGCAGCTGGATGTAATGGGTGTTTTTAAAAGCTCTTTATGCTCATCAGCGGCGCCCTCGCACCACAGCTTTATTTTTTCGATCATGAAACAGACTGCCTTTCGGTGAGTTGTACGAACTCATGTCCGCAGATATAATTATAGCCCTTTTCATAAGTCCGTATAGTATATTATCGCCCGAACAAAAAAGAGGGCATTGAAACGATCCTTTAAAACCGCTCCCATGCCCTCTTTTATCAGTCTTAGCTTTATGCCTTGCGCTTTTCGGCGGCGTTCTGTGCTG
>CAZYJA010000104.1:0-8730 GCA_964647245.1 uncultured Syntrophomonas sp.
CCTCTTCATCTATTTGGGTAAAATACATATTATCCTGGTAGTGATCCCAGTGACCGGAACGGTGCCAGAGTTCAGTATTCAGTATAATCGGAGTGCGAATCTCCTGGTATCCAGCCTTCCGATGCTCTTCCCGCCAATACTGTTCCAGTTCGTTTCTTAATACCATTCCCTTTGGCAGGAAAAAGGGGAATCCCGGACCTTCTTCCAAAAGCACAAATAAGCCCAATTCTTTCCCTAACTTACGATGGTCGCGCTTTTTAGCTTCTTCTATCTTATTGAGATATTCATCCAGCATGGCTTGTTTGGGGAATGAGGTAGCATATATCCTTTGCAGCATTTTATTCTTCTCGCTGCCTCGCCAATATGCTCCAGCCAGACTCATAATTTTAATTGCCTTAAGTTTACCGGTAGATGGTACATGGGGACCTTTACAAAGGTCAATAAATTCCCCCTGCTGGTATAGACCGATCACCGCATCCTCCGGCAAGTCCTGAATTAATTCCACTTTATATTCTTCATTTCGATCCGCAAAAAACTGCAGAGCTTCATCCCTTGACAATTCCTGGCGTATAAAGGGGTAGTCACTCTTTATGATATTTTCCATTTCTTTTTCAATCAGTTTAAAATCTTCGGGGGTAAAAGTATGGTCGGTATCGAAATCATAGTAAAATCCCTTGTCTATCGCCGGGCCAATAGCGAACTTGGTATCGGGCCAGAGCCTTTTTACTGCCTGAGCCATGACATGTGAAGATGAATGCCGGTAAACCTGCCGGGCCTTTTCATCGTCAAAGGTAAGTATTTCTAAATCGCCATCCTCATAAACCAAGGCATTCAAGTCAGTTATTTGACCATTAAATACCGCCGCCACAGCGAATTTTGCCATTTTAGAGCTTATGCTTTCGGTAACCTGCAGCAGGCTGCTCCCTTCCGGATACTCCCGCTGACTTCCATCTTTTAGTCTTATGTTTATCATGTTCAAACCTCCCGAATCTTACTACTTTGCTCAATAAAACCTCTATAAATTTTACCTGGCCCCACCAGAACCTATGCAAGCCCTTCAACCTTACCTGAAGAAAGCTCAGTAACGCCATCTCTATTTATCTAAATAATAAGCAGGTCAGGTATTACTTGTCCATTACTATCTAAAAAGAATATCAGATTTTGTAAACTACCGCAAATTAATAGGCTGGGAAAACATCTCCCAGCCATAGAGCGTCAAAAAAAGCAAATAGCTGCGTTATTCAAAAAAGTCCGTTCAATCGACGTACCATATGTACGCCTCAATCACGGACTTTTTGAATGCCTTGCTCTTTACTTTTTTTGCTCGCTCTTCAGACTGTCGACTTTGTCGACAGTCTGAGGCTAACACCAGAAATAAATCTTAGCTCTTACACTTTCAGGTGGGTTATTCCCACGTCGTATTTCTGCCATCCATTCTTCTGAGGTATGCACATCTTTCACAGCCAGTGCATTCACTAATTCGTTCGGCAAATACATTTTTAATTACTTTAACGGTTTCACTGTTGGTATCACGACTATGCAACACAATGCGGCATGGAGCAACTGTTATTAGAATGCTCACCAGGATATCATCCAGATTGATCTCCCCGCGGCTCATATCATCCATATAATAATTAATATGCTTCTCTTCAATCCGGTTCCCTTTACCATCCCAAAGCGTTAAACGCCCCAGCCTGTCGGTCATAATATTAACCTCTTCAATCATGGGCGGTTGAGTATCAACAAAATGCCGCAGCAGTTTAACAAACTCATTGTATTCTCTTTCATTCTTTAACTCTTCACAGGCGAGATCCACCGCAAATTTTATCTCCGTTAAATAGTCCTGCATCCAAAACTGGATGAATCCTTCCATAACCAAGGTTTGATGATAATAAATATAGTCCAGGATTTTATGAGCTATTTTATTTTTACGGCCATAATTCATTAATAAATTTAGACTTTCATTGGAGTTGCAGCGCTTAAGGAAATCCACTGCTTTTTCTAAAATTATTAAACGATCACCGGGTGAGATATGGCGCCCCTTTTTGGTAACTTCCTTCCAGGTCAGCTTTTGCTCCCAATCTTTAACGATATGCTCGGCTAAGAACTCAGATACCTGATGTTTAAAAATATAGATGATGTCTTCCTCTTTATAATTGGGTTCGATTCTTTCTCCCTCAAGTCTCAAATCAATAAATAAATTCTTGCCATGATCATCAGCTAACTTATTTACTCCTAAAGCATAGCCGTGTTGTTCCAACCAGGAAAACTTGTCACGAAACTGATCCAGGAAAGGAGCGCTATCTGCGGCCGTCGTAATTTGCAATTCGTAAACCATATTCGGCCTCCTAATCAATGCTTAGATTATTATATGTGAGGCCATTTTTCATTATTCAGTTATAAACAATCCAATATTTGTGCACCGCAAATTGGAGTAAATCGGTATAAGCATTAGAAACCGGCGTGAAGGTTTTTCGGCATAATGATACGCTTGGTTGGTTTTATCTGATATTTGGTAGGTATAACTGGTCCTTTATCGGTAATTTTATTGCCGGCTACATACGCGCTGGCTGGCAAAACTCGGCGAACGCTATGAAATTGTCGGCCATACCAATTGTTAAAACCACTTACTATGCCAATCGCTGTGGGATAACCGGTAGTAGTACCGATAAAACAAGGCTGGCCATTGAAATTTCCTATGTACATTGCGACATGACTAATATAATTGGTGCGTTGGAAGGTAAATATATCCCCCGGCTTTAACTTGTTCGCACCTATCAGGGTACCATTCTTAATGTATACTCCAGGAACCTTAACTCCAACCCGGTCATAGTTTCTGGCCGCGGATGTTATGGGATAACCGAAATCCTTGTAAACCAAGGATACAAAGTTTGAACAGTCAATGTATCCAGTAGCGGGGTATTTAGAATGACCATATGCCATATAACCATACCGCATATACCATATGGCCCGCCCCACAATAGTCTGGGCAGGGCTGCGCTTGAAGCTGGAGCGAAAGGAATCTACGACGGGTTTCGCGACAGTGTTATATTTAGTGATACTGGCGGAACTTGCCGCCATTGCAGTGGGAGCCGTATACATTACCATTCCCGCCAGTAAGGTTAGGGTTAGCATGAACGAGATTATTCTATTTTTGGGCCTAGTGCAAATTTTCATCATATACCTCCACAAAATTCTATCCAGGCTTCCTGTTTCTTATAATTCGACGCTATTAAAATACTACCTTTTGGTAAATATGGGCATTCGCCATAAGATTGGCATGCAAATGGGGCTAATGTGCGAAGGACTCTGGGTTATCAGCGCCAGGAAATACGTTCTAGGTAAATAATGTTACCCGGCAAATGCCCAGCCCCAAGAAGTAAACCCCGGTGTTTTTGCCTTTACCCGACCGGACTTTCACTGACTAGTGAGGGTTTGGCTGGGCTCGCCCAGCACAAAAATACCGGGGCCGCAAAGCCCCGGTATCACTAATTTTCTATGGTGGGTCGTATTGGATTTGAACCAACGACTTCTTCCGTGTCAGGGAAGCACTCTCCCGCTGAGTTAACGACCCGTAATATTCCTGCTAAAAACTTCCCAACTCCATAAGTGGTCCCGCGTGATGCGAAGTTCATTTAGTATTATAGAATAGTTCCCGGAATTAGTAAAGAGTAGGTTTCAATCTATCATCACTTGGCTGGTTCCACCTGGTATTTTTTCAGTGTAGAGGTGACCGTGGTTTCACCCGCTATAAATTCCTGTTTAACCAACCCTATATTTTTTTTATAGTATTGATAAATAGTATCGTTAGGATTGGTGATTTTAAGCTTAAGGCAGTCATTCATCTGGCCCAGCGGAGTATCAACTACCGAATCCAGAGCCATTATCTCCCGCTTACCATCCTTATCACTCCAATTCGTTCCAACTTGCAGCGGGTTCTTTAAAATGATGGTATCATTATTAGCTTTAAAGCCGGCCTCCAGCATATTGGCCGGTTGATAGCTTTCGCCTTCAAAATATACTTGCCTAATCGCATCCTTTCCTTCTACTATCTTGGTAGCAACTGTGCCCCCATTATCCTCGGAGATTTGAGCCAAATTGCCCTGGGTATATAGCACTTTGCGGTTGAACGAAGCATATTCATTGCCTTTTCCCTCATACTCCCAATAACTGCCTTTAGTCAAGGGGAAGTAGTCCGCTGCCGTATTAACGACTACCGGAACATTATGGTTATTCTGGCTGGGGGGAACCGGGTTGGGGTTTTGATCTGCAGCTTTACAGCCGCCCATAAGACCAAAACCGAGAACCATTACCAACATCATTATAATGCGTTTCATTATAAATCACCTCTCATTATCATTAATATCTAGTTTACCTCATTAAATACCGCAAATACATGCGGCAGCTTGCAGCGCTGTTAGGTATACCTGTAAACCTTTGATCCTCTGGCGCGTTTTGGCCTTCTATTTTGACATAGTATGTATTTAACTCTAATACATTTTATATAGTGGAATCTTTGGTTTACTTTGAGCTTATCCTTTAAGAATTAAGCTCACATTTGGAAAGGAGTACGTTTTGATTATTTTTCTCAAAAAGAGAACCCTGGCATTAATGGGTACCGGTTTATTTCTGCTGGTTTTATTCTCTGGCACTTACAATGTCGCCCTACACCCTAATATGAATAAATGGAAGCAAGAAAAGATAGTTATTACAATGGTAAAGACCTCGCAAAAAGCGGTAGCTCTTACTTTTGATGATGGCCCGGACCCCGAAAAAACCCCTGCGGTATTGGAGAATTTGAAGAAGCATACTGCCCATGCTACTTTTTTTGTAATCGGCAGTCGGGCGGAACAATATCCTCAGCTATTGCAACGAATTGCCGCCGAAGGCCACGAAGTTGCTAATCATAGCTACAGCCACAGCTATGCCGAATTCAGCAGTAATAAGCCCGAGGTATTCAAGGCCGAGATAGATAAAGCTAACGCGATAATTGAAAAACACACCTCCCAGAAATCGGTATTGTTCCGTCCGCCGGGAGGATACCTGTCAGATAACCTGGTGGAGTTAATCAAAAACGAACAATTGTTAATCGCTTACTGGACCTGGCAACAGGATAGCAAGGATTGGAAGGTTGGTAGAAGCGCCGCCAGTATTGCTGATCATATAGTTAAAAATATCCAGCCCGGACAGGTCATACTGCTGCATGATGGGGCCAATAACGGTTTCGAAACGGCTCAAGCAGTAGATATATTATTGAGTAAACTGAGCGAACAAGGCTATGAATTCGTTACCATGAGCGACCTAATTAAATTAGAGAATAAGGAATAAAGCTGTTTTTCAGGAAATATGATATAAAAATGAGAGAGGGAGGTAGAAATAACAAATGCCTAGAATTTTTGGTTTTTATGAGCTCAAATCCAGAACCAAGATTGTCCTTATAGCACTTTTATCGATAACCCTATTGGCCAGCAGCTTAGTATATGTCCAGGCCTATCACAAATTAAAACCGATATATGAAGTAAAGACGGACAAAAAGGTAGTTGCGCTTACGTTTGATATAAGTTGGGGCAATAACACCCCCATTCCGGTAATTGACATATTGAAAAGTAATGAAGTAAAAAGCACCTTTTTTCTCTCTGGACCCTGGGTTAAACAGTACCCTGAGGTTCCCCAACGCATTAAGGCGGATGGTCACGAGATAGCCAGCCATGGCTACCGCCACATTAACTTAAGCAATCTCAGCAAAAATGAAATCAAAGAAGAAATTATGAAAGCCCATGCAAATATAAAAGAAGTAACCGGAGTAGAGGCAAATTTAATCAGAACTCCCAATGGTGACTATAATGATCAAGTAATCGAAGGGGCGCACGAAGTGAAATACGAAGCCATTCAGTGGTCAGTTGATTCCCTTGACTGGATGAACCCGGGGGTTGATAGTATAGTTGACCGGGTAACCAAAAAAGTCCATCCCGGAGCTATAATATTGATGCATGCCAGCGATACCTGCAAACAGACAACTGAAGCTTTACCGACTGTCATTAGCAATCTCAAAGCCCAGGGATACGAATTTGTTACCGTTTCCGAATTGTTGAAAATGAATGCTGAATAGATAAAAAAAGTGGAGCCACTTAAGTGCTCGACTTAAATGGCTCCGCTTATTGTTGCTCGGTTTCGTCATCATTAATGTGTTCAAGGCCAATTTCCCTGAGTATTTCGTCAATTAACTTCATATCCAACCTTTATCCGCCTCCCTTCGCAAACCCGCTTATTAAACCCTAAACCCATTCTATGCACATCATCCCAAAATGAGAACTTTATAATAATTTTTTTTGTTTTACTTAAGCCAAAATGAACCGAAGACCGTCATTAACGAACGGCCACGTATTTACCATCCTTGGTTTTTACCACCTGCCCTAACCTTTCTAACCTTTTTAGGTGTTTATTAATCATGACTTTGTGCCAAAATACTATATGTTCATCCGTTTGCCTCGTATCGTTGTCTAAGTCATGATTAGCGATGTCATTTAAAGTTCGAGGTATCGTCAGGTATTTGGCGATCCTTTCCTCCCGATTAAGTGCGATATCCAAATATTGCAGTAGTAAATCCCCCACTCTCGAATCCATAACCTTTCTATGCGAGGTAACCAGTATTTGGGGCTTCAAGGCTATCAATTTGTAAACCGAATCAATAATTTCATCCAAATCACAACATTCAAAGCCAAACCAGGGTCCTCGCGGTGACAAATCCAGGTCGCCTGAAAATAGAATTCTCTCCCCGGGGATATAAAAGGCATAATGGCCCGGAGAATGGCCCGGAGTATGGATGGCCGTTAAACTCGTCTCCCCTAGATCAAAGACATCTCCATCTGCAAATACCCCCGCCAGTTCAACCGGCTGAAATCCTGGAGATGTGGGAACATCTTCCGGTAAGTTGATGAACTCCCTCCATTCTCCGGCCTTGGGTTGACCCATAAACTCCTGCCAGCGATCATAACCCATGGACTGGTAATATTGAGACTCATCTTGAAAAGCCCATGCCTCTTCTTGACCGGCCATTTTCTGCGCATTATGGAAAAATTCAAGACCATTAATGTGATCAAAATGGTGATGAGTGAGCAACAGTAAATTTATTTGGTCGGTCGGGGTTGCGGCATAAGCCCGCCCCCCTGAACCCGCATCAATCATAACTTTGGTATCATCATCAATAAATAACGAGTTACTGTAGGGAAACCTGGATTTGGCTTCCGGCCGGATCACCTTAATATGTTTAGTTAAATCAATTATCATGTCATGTCCCTGCCTTTACAAACTTTACCATAATTATAACCCCATGATGCAAGTAGGGAAAAGATCCGGAAAAACTTTTTGGGGACGGACCATCTGCGTAGCAGTGTGGTCACGTCCCCAATTAAAGTGCTTTATGAAAAGGGTTTAATCCAATTTATCAATCATTTCCAGTATCATGTCGAAGAAGTAGTGCATATCTTCTTTATCATTTACCCCGGCTTTAAAACCTATTTCTGGAAATCTCCCCATCCCATTTATCTTGACGTTAACCAAATACATGGCTTGATCTAATTCTTCTTCCATACTCTCCAGGTCGGTTTCCCATTCATCTTCATGAAGTACATCCTCAGCATATTTGGCATTGGATGAACCTGGATCATCACCGTTTTCCACTATCTGAGATACAATCCACATAATCTCGGTTAGACTCATCCCTAATTCTTCGCTCAAGTGCATTATCTCATTAGCCACCGGTGTAATCTTAAGTAAGTCCGAGAGGTTGACCGGATCTCCTTTCCCCCATCTATTTTTCATAACATCACCTCCGCATCTATTTGCCATTGGCCCTAGTCTTGAGGTCACAGTTCAACACCTATAATTCATTGTACTTCTATTACCTAAATTATATGTGAAGACGCTACGAAAAAACAGTCTATTTTACCTATTGCCAATGATAACCAATCGCAAAATCAAACTGCTATCGAAATCCGCCTATTATGAACCAAGCTACAGACTACCAACTATAGCATGAAAACCAAGCTATTGCAATACCTGACTGCAAAATCTGGAGGGTGGTAAAATGCAACAATGTGCTCTATAATCAACAGGTACTCAATATCTATCAGTTGCATATTTATTATAAAAGAGGTTTCATATGTTTACAAATCCATCCGAGGAGCTTAAAGGTTCTTTATATATTTTCTTCTCAGCATCGATGTACTCTACCCTGCCGATTTTAGTTAAATTCGCTTATTCCGCGGGTCTGGGGCCCAGCAGCATACTGATACTGCGATATCTTTTCGCGTTTACCCTATTGGCCTTGTTTATTAAATTGTTCCAACCCGGGCCAGTTCTGTCCCTGTCACCTTTGGTCATAGCCCAGGGAGTATTTCTGACTGGCGCCGGATTGTCCTATTTGTACGCGTTAAAAACCCTTTCGGCAGGTTTGACCACCGTAATCCTTTTTGCTCATCCAGTGCTGGTTGCGGTGATGGCACTATTTATTTATAAAGAAAAGTTCGTTCCCCGACTATTTGTGGGATTGGTTTTAGCCCTGGCAGGCATTGGCCTGATCTCAGGTCTGGGCGGAAATACTGACAATCTATCGGCACAGGGAATGCTCTTTGCCATACTGGCTTGTATTTTTTATGCCTTTTATGGTTTAATCGGGCAGAAAACCGTCGCGACCACCGGAACTCTATCCATCACGGCAACCCTTTCATT
>CAZYJA010000105.1:0-8718 GCA_964647245.1 uncultured Syntrophomonas sp.
TTGTATTTTTGTTATTTTCTATTAGGTGTTTATCAGTGGTCTCGAACCGTCCCCGTATTTAGTTGCAATGAAAAATGTCCTTATAAGTTACGAACTTATAAGGACATTTTTTATGTTTAAATTAGGTGGAGGAGGAAGAGGAAGAATTAGACTCTCTTAACAAAAACTGAACCTCTCTTAACTGGAACAACCGCCCGATATTAACTAACTTTTTTAACTGATCCGTGGGACAACCGTATTCTTAAACTGATCTTTACTGGAACTAACCTATCCGAGTCTGAAACTAACCGATTATAAACCTGATACTAATTAGACAACCGTTCTTAACTGTTACCTTGATGGACTAGAAAATAACCTGTAATCCTAAAACCTAGAACACTGGGTCAACATTTTTCCTCCACCACCGTAACTATATTGTAATATAAGATTTGTTAAGAAGCAATATGAAATGTAAAAAAATATAATAGCATATTATGGTTATTATGTTGGGTTATCGTGATAAAATTGAGTGAAAAAGGAGAGTTGTTATGAAGGATTTCTTTACCAGATATAACCGATTTGCAGTATTAGGAGTATCCCGTAAACCTAAAAGTTTTAGTCGGCAAGCGTGTGAATTTCTGAAGTCACAAGGCGCTCAGATCTATCCGGTTAATCCTCATACCGAAAATATTGATGGCCAGGTTTGCTATAAAAGTTTGGCTGATACACCGGACCCACAGGCAGCTATATTCTTCACCAATCCACGAGTAACCGAGAAATTACTGCCGGTGTGTAAAGAAAAAGGAATTATCCATGTTTGGCTGCAGCAGGGTTCAGCTGATAAAGACGTATTAAAGGTGGCCGATAACCTGGGAATTCGGTATGAGAATTCTTGTGTTTTCATGCATCATCCCCAGGCGGGATTTCCGCACAATCTGCATAGATCAATAGTAAAAATCTTGGGACTGGATAAATAACCCCACTGAGCTGAAGCCATTCGCAGCCCGGGCCAGAATAGTTAGTTCTTGTGCCGCACAATTAAATAAACCCCCGCATAAAATAAATAGCATAGAGAATAAAGGATGTAATGATAATAATTACCTGAAATGTATGATTTATTTATGTGCCCTTATTAGTACTCCTTTACTCTCGGGAGCTATTAATGTTTTAGAAAGGGGATTGGTAGTTGTGCCTAAAAGATATGATGACCAGAGATGTTGTGAGCCTAACGATCTGTGTAGACCAGTGCCATGTTATAATAATATTGGCTATTATTGGAGCAGCAATTGCTGTCCGCCCAGACCAACGCCCGCGGACTGTAGGAATTCCGTGAATATTATTACCAAAATTAGTGTAAACCAGAGTAATAATGCGGATTCGAGCGGGGGAGACGGAGGTGCCGGCGGCTCTGCAGCAGTATCTCAGGCAGCATCGGCGGCGAATGGCGAAGGGGCTAATTCTTCTGCCTCAGCTGCTTCCGGAATAGCGCAAGAGTCCGAAGAGCTGGCGCAAGCAGTCCCGGGAACTCCTGATCCAGCTCTGGAAAACCTCGGAATCCTACCCGACCCGGTAACCGTTAGCGCAGTTATTGGAACCACTTCAGGTGGAAGTGGCGGCGGAGGCGGTGCCGGCGGAGAGAATTCCAGTACTCAGAGCAACTCGTCTACCATAACCGTAGAGAATATGAATGTAATAATTCTCGCCTGTGATCATTCTACCGATCCCAGCGTGAGTCTGGGTGTTAATAATAGGAAGCTGGATATAAGGGTAGATGAAAATGGAGATACCTATTTAAATGGTGAAAAAATGGACGAAAAAGACCTAGGCAATGGTACCAAGGTATTTATTTTCAGAAATTCCGAATCCCAGAATACGACAGATGCCAAGCCGATTAGCGAACCACCCGCTGAATAACAACGCCGGCCGTAAAGTTAATACAACTCTTTGTCAGATAGGGCCAGGTTTCATTATGAAACCTGGCCTTTGCCTTGGTGAACCTGAAAGGGGTTCACAACTTACTGAAGAAGAATGTGCAAATAATGATTATGGCATGATAATTGCATTTAAGGAATAGAAGCCGTTTAATAATTCCTCAAAATCAGACTTAATACTCAAATAATTTCAACCGGTTTGAGTAATGTGGTAATATATGGGAGGAGATGCTGGTGTACAATCTTTTCAGTCATTATAAAAAGGAAGGTCTAACTTACTTCCCCCCTGAAATGATGAAAAATGCAGTGTATTTACGTATAAAATGTGTAAAGTATGAGCTAGGTTGTAGTTAGTATCGTATCGTATATTCTTATTGCCGACATGAGTGCGTGACTCCAATGAAAAGGGGCCGTAACGAAACTAGAGGTTTCTCATTTACGGTCCTTAACTGTGCAAAAAAGAGGCCTTGCCATAAAAAATAATCATTAATGGAACCAGTTAACCATTCCCAAGGCGATTGCATTTCATCGATCAGCTAAGATTTAGTTTCATTATTTAAGTTGAATTGTCATAATATTTAAGCTAAAATAATAAGTTTTATATATTTGATCTTATTTTCACAATTTCAAAATTTTTAACTGTGGTAAAATACTAACAATAAGCAAATATGTATGAGCCACTAATATGCTAGGGGAACGTGTGGATAGTGGTTCTAAGGGACGTGATAATTGACGGCAAATGTCAGCGGCCAGGGCAATAATAAGTTGTTCATTGCTCCGCTCTAACCAAATTTTTGGGGTTGGAAAAGGCTGGATGCTACATTTTTATACTTACTAACATCTTTAGAAAAACTTTTTTGCCAGAAAAATATGTGTGAAAAAGGAGCTAGAACAAAATGAACAAATTAGTCGGTAAATCTTATAATCAAACTGGTTTAGATCTGTGGTCTAATCTTATGATGAACGTTGACTACCAGGCTATTCGTGCGGATGATTCATTAAGAACAGCTCTTGGAATTTTGAAGGAAAAAAAGATGGATACGCTGCCGGTAGTTGACAAAGATGGAATAGTGGTAGGGGTACTGCCCCGAGGCAAGTTATATCAAGCCCTCCTGGATGATAAACCCCTGGATAGTTCTTGTGCTGATTTTATTGTAACGTCACCCTGTGTGCTTAAATCCACTTTCAATTATGATGAGATATCATTTATTAGCAGAGTAAATGAGAGTAACTATGGAACTGTTCCGGTGGTGGAGGAATCAGGAAAATTAGTGGGGATGATGGGAAGGCTCGAGTACCTCCGGACAAGTTTGCATTTGGCCACGGTAAAAAGTTGCTTGCTGGAGTCGATCTTTCAAGCCATGCATGAGGGCATAATAACGGTTAATAAAGAAAGAATAATTCTGCGGATTAATAACTCTGCAGAAGGAATGTTCGGGGTTCAGGCTACAGAAGTAGTAGGAAAACACCTACACGAGATATTCCCCAATTATATCTGTTCCAATAAACGTCGTTTAGGAATGAGGAATACTTTAAGATCGGTTCCCGTAATAGTAAATCAAGTTCCTATGGTAGAAAATGATGTGCTAATTGGTATTAATCTGGTATTTTTAGATATTTCGGAAATGGACAGTATAGCTGAGGAACTGGAAATGGTCAAGGACTTACAATCAACCTTGAGTGGAGTTCTTAGAGCTTCATCTGATGGGGTTATTGTATCGGATAAATCTGGTCAGGTTAAATATGTTAATGAGATGGCGGGGCAATTATTTGGCAGTGCACCGGGCGACATGGCTGGCCAGCCTATTATGAATTATTTGGGTGCGAGTATTCCATCGCAAGTTGCGGATAATGGGAGAACGGAAGTTGAAGTATGTACCATAAAGGGCAGGAAGTGTATCGTGTCCCATGTTCCGATTTTAGATAAGGAAAAAGGAAAAGATGGTGGTAAGCCCGTGGGTATTGTCAGTACGGTTTATCTGGATGACAATAAGCTTACCGAAGAAATATCCAAGAAATGGTTTGCGGCTCAACAAGCAGTTCATTACTATCGGCATGAGCTGGAAAAACAAGGCTGGGCTTCCAACGATAAATTTAATAACATTGTCAGCAAAAATGTGCAATTTATTAAACTGAAGAATGAGGCTTTTAAGGTAGCGAGAAGCAGTTCTACGGTTTTATTAACCGGGGAGAGCGGAGTTGGCAAAGACATGTTTGCCCGGGCCATTCATTCAGCCAGTTCCCGGGCTAGACGGCCTTTTGTAAAAGTAAATTGTGCCGCCATTCCGGAAACTCTTTTCGAGTCCGAGCTATTTGGGTACGCCCCCGGTTCTTTTACCGGCGCATCCAAGAAAGGTAAAGCCGGGTATTTTGAACAAGCCCATGAAGGCACTATTTTCCTGGATGAAATTGGCGATATGCCACTTTCAGTGCAGGTGAAAATTCTCCAGGTATTACAGGATAAGGAGTTCATGCGAGTGGGAGGTACCAAGACGCAAACGGTTGACGTCCGAGTAATTGCTGCAACTAATCGTGATTTGCGTCAAGCCATGTTCCAGGGAAATTTCCGGGAGGATCTCTTTTATCGTCTGAATGTAATTTCGTTTCAGTTACTGCCCTTAAGAGAACGGGGCGAAGATATATTGCTGCTGGCTAAAGCTTTTATAGTAAAATACAACTCCATACTTGGTACCAAAGTAACCGGTATGAGTAGGGAAGTTCAGGAAACTTTGAAGCGGCATTCATGGCCGGGCAATATTCGTGAGTTGGAAAACGCGATTGAGAGGGCGGCCAATTTTGTTTGGGAAGGTGAAATCGACATTGAACACCTTCCGATTGAGATTACGCAGAATGAGCTGAAAGATGTAGCCAAGCTGACGTCTTACCAGGCGATTTTAAATGATGTTAACAAAGGCATGATTATGGAAGCTCTAAGAAAGTCTAATGGCAATAAAAGTGCTGCAGCCAGGATGCTCAATATAAGCCGAACCGCCTTTTATGAGAAATTGGCCAAATACGTACTTGATGATGTTCAAACTTAGTCCATATTTATTTGAGCTGAGAGACGACGTTATTATTGGGATTTTCTAAAACATCCTAATAATAACGTTTTTTTTGCTTTTTAACTAAGAAAATGCATCTTTCATTATTCTTACCATTATTATTGAATTATTTTATTCATAATTACTGGTAACTGTCATTGCGAATACATACCTCAATCCCATCACTTTTCACTCTAATCTCAATGTTGTGCTCAATTTAATGTCCCATTCTGATACCTACCAGGACGGAAGGTTACTGTAGCATTACGCTACAGTAATTATTTCCTGCAAATTAAATAATTGCATATTGCTAGTGCTTTATCTGGATATTGTTAATTTGTCTTTACATTGTGTAAAGGCAAATTAACAACTTAAACATGGTTACTCTGATTATTTAATCATTGCGGCTATGTCTTTTCGTTTTATACCTAGCAGAAAACCATAGAATTCCTGGCTATTTTGATAGGATTGGCATTTTAGCCAGGTGAAGAAGGTGATTTGCCAGGCAATATGACATATATAGGCCAATCTAATATATTTATATACTGATTTGGCATGCAAATTGCAATGATATATAGCAAAAGAGAGATCAAAGGGAGGTGGTTTAGTGTATAACCAAAGTCGTTATTCTACTCTCTGAACTGTCGACTTGTAACCCAAAGGAGGTGTTAACATGAAAAATGTCGCTTATTCAGGAACTACTTCTCAGAGTCAGTATGGAGTCAAAACAGGCACTAATTACCATCAGGCATTTAACAGTGGATGTTTCCTCGCAGGATGCACGGGTATTTTAGCTGCTATAATGTTCCTTATTGCCCAGGAGTTTCAACCAGTTTTATTAATCGGTTTAATGGTGCTTGGTTTTGTCTCTGGTTGGACGGGTTTTTACAAATATGCGAACGGCGAGCATATCGAGTAGGAATTTGAGGTTCGGTTATATCTAAACCGGAGTAGTAGAGCAAATGCTTTGGTAACTAAATTAAAGAGGACGGTAGTCCGCAACTGTCCTCTACCTTTTTGATAAGCTGAGCGGTTGACAATCAAAATACAAAATGTTAGAAGGTCCCCGTATGAAAAATAAAATGATTACTAGACAATTTACAAGTTCCCAGCCGTCTCCATTAATGGCGAATACTATTTCAAGAATAATTCGAGAATATGAAAAACAAGAGCCATGCTCAACTGCCAAAAAAGGAGCTGCGAGTGGTTCAGGTAAAACAAATACTGCCCAGGGCAGGAATCGCGAACCCAAACCAACTCATGCCATATAATCCTATAATTTGAGTCTCCAAATCCAACACATTCACCTTAGGACCCCTGCTATTCTTGCTTATAGCAGGGGTCCTGCGGTTTTATCAATCAAATTGATTAAATTTTCACATTAAGTTACGAATTAAAATATATGTTAATATTTAATTAGGTAGACATAATCAACCAAAGGTCCATCGTAAGAACCCTTTTTTCCAAACAGCTGTGTAAGTTTAATTTGGGTGGGTGCAAATTATGAACCTAAGGGAAATGATAAGTTTTCAGCAAGTTGCCTATTATAAAAGTTTTTCGAAGGCAGCCAAAAAGCTGTATTTTTCCCAGCCCACAATTACCTTTCATATATTAGAGTTAGAAAAAGAAATAGGTGGCAAATTATTTATTAGAACCAACTCGCATGTCGAGTTAACTCCCCTGGGCGAAATATTACTTCAGTATGTAGAACAAATTATTACAGTATATAATGAAGCGATCGAAGCAATGGAGAATTATAAAAACGGTAACATTGGTAATATTAAACTTGCACTTACCGGCTCTACTGGATATTGGTTATTTCCTTTGTTAGATAAGTTTAAGAAATGTAATAAGAATGTTAATATTGATTTGCATGTCTCTTTTTATTCCACTATATTGAATTTAATAATGACCAAGAAAGCGCACTTTGGGTTTATTAAAACGGAGTCGCCAAGTTTCTCCCATCCGTTATTATTTTCCAGAACACTGGCCATGGATGAAAGTATATTGGTGTTTTCACCTAAGCATAGATTCTCGCAACTAGAAGAAACAACCCAAGCTGAGGTCAGTAGGGAGCCTATTATCGCTTATGGAAGTAAAACAAATTTTTGGGAACAGATTATTGTTAAATTTAACGAAAATGGTTTGGATCTTAAAATATCTGCTGATGCATATGATTATCAAACCGTTAAGATTTTATTACAAACATCTTTTGGCGTTGCTTTTTTGCCCAAGATTTGTGTAAACGATGAGCTTGAGAGTGGAATTATTAAGACCATACCGATAAAAGATCTTGCTCCTGTAAACAGGTACTCAGTATTAATTTACAGAAAAGATATGGTAATCAACGGGCTGTTTGAAGAGTTTCTGAAAATATTCAAATTAACCAGCCTCATTAAAAATACGAAATAAAATCTACCATAAAAAATAATATCTTAGAGGACGTCTCGGGTGCTGCTTACAGTTGCACCTTAAAAAGAGGCGTCTTTTGCCTTTCTGCGTCTCCTTAAAAAAACCAGTAATATTAAGCATAATTATTTGCGTATTAGATTCTTCTATAACTGCATTGAAACCATTAGCAAATATTATGCAAATTATATGATAGCCTTGAATCATAAACCTTAACTCTAATAAGGGGGGGACGACAAGAGGCTTGTTTAGACCGATGCTTGCAGTGCGGACTTTATGATTCGAATTAGGAAAGACCATAACAATGCGGAATACCAGATACATCATTAATAAGTCGGGAGGAAGAGCAAAATGTACAACACTGAATTAAAGAGTAAAACAGTATCCGCGGACGAAGCTGTGAAAGTTGTAAAATCGAATGATTATGTAGCCTATAGTCATTTTGTGATGTTCCCAACTCTTTTAGATGCTGCTTTAGCAAAACGAGCACATGAACTTACCGGGGTCAACGTCAGAGGATCATCTCCATTTCAAATCCCGGAAGTGTCAAAGGTAGAACCTGAGTTTGAACACATAACCTGGAATACGTCTTTCAAGGGTTCGTTTGAAAGGCCTTTAGGAAATAGGAGTCAGCTTATTCCTGGCAGTTATTCTCACTGGCCAATTCATATTAGAAAAGGAGTTACTCCAATAAATGTGGCTTTTATCGCTACTACGGCCATGGATAAAAACGGTTGTTTTAACTTTGGGCCTTCCTGCTCATATACACGAGCTATCTGCGATGCAGCTGACATCATAATTGTTGAGACCAATGACCAAGCACCTGTATGTCTCGGAGGCATAGACGAGGGTATACATATTTCTGAAGTGAATTATGTGGTACAAGGGATAAACAAGTCCCTGATTAATGTCCCTTTTACCATCAATCCCGGTGAAATTGAAAAGACGATAGCCGAATACGTGGTTGAAGAGATAGAAAATGGGAGTTGTTTGCAACTTGGTTTAGGTAAGTTGGCCAACTACATTGGAGAAGTTATTGCTCAGAGTGATCTAAAAGATCTGGGTGTACATAGTGAGCTCATGGGTGACTCCTATATCAATCTGTTTGAAAGCGGGAAAATTACTGGCAAAAACAAAAACTGGGGCAAGAGAAAAATGGTTTACACCTTTTCAATGGGTTCTGAAAAACTTTATGAGTTCCTGCATCAAAATCCGCTCTGCGCAACCTATCCGGTTGAAATGGTTAATGACCCCTACCAGATTGCCTTGAACGATAAACAGGTATCCGTAAACAACGCATTGATGATTGATATATATGGTCAAGTTTGTTCCGAAATGGTTAATTACCGGCAAGTATC
>CAZYJA010000106.1:0-8713 GCA_964647245.1 uncultured Syntrophomonas sp.
TCTAAGTCTGGCCGACAGCCAAATCACCCCCCTGGAAAATGCGGTCGCTTCCCTGATAGTGAAAAGCGCGGCCCGACACGGTGAACGTGCTCCCCAGGCTGGTGCTCCCACCGGCAGTATGGACAGCATAGTCAAGACCGTTATGCCTCAATTGATTGATGCCATCAGCTTAAACAAGGTTGATATGGTAGCTAATATTAATGCAGCGGGGGAAATCACCAGGCAGACCGCCACCCTTAAAATAACTGGCAAAGACGCTGCCGGGGAGACCCATGAGGTAGTTATCAGTGCAGATGTTAACCTTTCCGGAATTAATAAGACCACACCTGACACCATTGACTTGACCGGTAAGCAAGTAAATAAGATTCAACCTCACGAGTTTAAAGGTCATATGCCAGGCAAATAAACCTGCTTCGACGATAGGGTTCTATTTGGAGCCCTATCGTCCTTTTTATACAGGGGGGATAAAATGGATAAGGTATTAGAAGTAAAAGGGGTCACCAAATTATATAAGAATAACCGCGGAGTCAAAGATATCAGCTTCGATATTTATAAAGGCGATATTTATGGATTCTTAGGTCCTAACGGCGCGGGTAAGACCACGGTAATGAAAACTATTGTCGGCTTATGCCGGGCTAACCAGGGTGAAATAAATATCTTCGGCCATAATATTGCTGATCAATTTGAACAGGCGATGGCTAAGGTTGGCTCTATTATAGAAACCGCCGTTTCTTATGAATACCTGAGCGCTTATGATAATTTAACGCTTGCCTCCCGATTCTATCCTGGAATTGATAGCCAGCGGATTGATGAAGTACTGGAATTTGTGGGTTTAAGCCGTTTTAGGAAAGAGAAAACGGGTGGATTCTCATTAGGTATGAAACAGAGACTGGGAGTGGCTGCGGCAATTTTATCGAAGCCGCAGTTTCTGATCCTGGACGAACCAACCAACGGCCTCGACATTGAAGGTATGGCCGATATCAGAAATATGATTATTAATTTAGCTCGCGAAGAACAAATCACCTTTTTGGTCTCGAGTCACCTGGCCCACGAAATGCAGTTAATGTGCAACCGGGTTGGAATTCTCCATAATGGTCAATTAATTAAAGAAGGCACCATCACTGATATACTAGCCAAACACACCTCCCTGGAAGAGTTTTTCATTGAACAGGCTAGAAATAGTAGGGGGGATTAAAAATAGATGAATATTTTACAGGCGAATTTGATTAATGAAACCCAGAAAATGTTCAAGAAGAGCAAGGTAGTAGCTTGCTTTATTATATCAGCCATAATTCCGGTGGGAATAGCCCTCCTGGTAGCCTTGTTACACGAAAAGGTAGGCATATTAGCGGTAGGGCCGGCTGGTTTCCCGGTATTTATCCTAGGTCTGTTTACCAGTATACTCTTGCCCCTGTTTATCTTTATGTGGGCCGCGGATATATTTGCCGGCGAGGTGGGCGAAGGCAATCTGAAAATTGTGTTAGTACGCCCTATAAGCAGATTTAAAATCTATCTTTCCAAGATCATGGCCCTGGGACTAGCCACTTGTAGCTTACTGGCAGTAATTCTAATCTTTACCCTGTTAGCAGGTATTATCCTGGGTGGCAGCGGCAGTGCTTATCTGGCCGGGCTGGGCAATGGATTGAAGGCCTATCTGGCGGCTACTGTACCTATGGTTTCCTTAGCCATAACCGCAGCATTTATAGCCCAATTTTTCAAGAGCAGCAGCGGTGCCCTGACTACCGCCATATTTATTTACATCGCCGCCCGGGTATTGCCGGTAGTTTTACCTGCAGCTGCCAAAGTATCACTATTTTCCTATACCAATTGGCATACCATGTGGCTGGGCAGCCTGGCTGCGCCCGAAAAACTTATATATGCATTCTTAATTATGCTATCCAGCTGTATTATTTTCTTCACCGCTGGTTTCTACCTGTTCGACACTAAAGAACTATAAGGGACTTCAAGGCATAACCAAGGCATAATACTAAGTCAGGAGATTACGGTATGTCGATTAGACTAAGGCTATTGCTATCCTATCTGGCCATGCTGGTTATTCCAGTGGTCTTAACCATCGTAGTGGGCATTATGCTGGCTCACTCCTACCTGGGCAATTTTAAAGATTTCTATAAATTTGATATGAAGCCTGGATCGGTAGAGCGAGTAATCAAGGAACAAACCGCTGCTTTTGAACGAATCGGGTTAGCTATAGAAAAAGAACCTGATAAATTGATGGATGTTGCCTTTCTGCAAGAATTGGATAAAAAATTCAACATTATCAATTCGGGAATTATTGTCAGCAAAAATAACCAGACTATTTACGTCTCCAGCATCGTCAACGATAATGACATAGCCAGCAAATTACCACCTACCGGTTACTCCCATAATATAGTTACCCGCAATGGCCTCCATGATGGCCGCGATCCAATTCAAATCGGCAACAGTCTGTTCTCTTTTCAACAATACGATTTTAGTTTCACGGATAAAAGTCCGGGGAGTGTATTTATTGTTTCCGACGTAAGTCCCATCGGTAAATTTGCCCGAGACTTCCTGGGCTCCTTATTCATAGCGATTTTACTTATCCTGGTCATAACCAATGGATTACTAACTTTTTTTGTATCGCAGAGCATTCTTAAGCCTATTATGGCTCTAAAGCATGCCGCCAACCAAATTAAAGCAGGCAATCTTAATTTTGCGGTTAAAACCAATTCTAATGATGAAATTGGCCAGCTATCCCGCACCTTCGAGGAAATGCGCTGTAAACTCCAGGAATCTATAGAGTTACAGTTACAATATGAAGAAAATCGCAAGGAGCTTATATCCAGCATTTCTCATGATCTCAAAACTCCCATTACCGCTATCAAGGGCTATACCGAAGGAATTCTGGATGGGATACCAGATTCACCCGAGAAATTGGAAAAATACATCCAGACCATCCATAGCAAGGCCCAGGATGTTGATAAACTGATAGACGAACTGTTTCTGTTTTCCAAATTAGATCTAAAACGAGAGCCTTTTAACTTCGAAAAGATCGAGATGACCAGCTATCTGCAGCATATCAGCGAGGAATTACTATTGTATCTGAACGAAAAAGGTATTCATCTGCAATTTGATCCCCACCCCGCTCCACCGGTTATGGTTATTGCGGATCGGGAAAAATTGAAAAGAGTGATCAACAATATTATCGATAACTCGGTGAAATATATGGACAAAACTCCCGGTAAAATTGGTATTGATTTGCGGGATGAAACTGACGAGGTCACCATCGGTATCAGTGACAACGGCCAGGGCATTTCCCAGGCTGCCCTCTCCCTGATTTTTGACCGCTTCTATCGGGCTGATCCATCCAGAAATACCGCTATCCAAGGTACTGGATTGGGACTTTCTATAGCTCAGCGTATTATCGAAGAACATGGTGGCCGCATATGGGCCCAAAGTGAAGAAGGCGTAGGAACCAGTATCTTTTTCACATTAAAGAAAGGCGGTAAGGTATCAAAATGCAAAAGCTCTTAATCATCGAGGATGACTCCAGCATCGCGGAACTCGAAAGAGATTATATGGAGATTAATGGCTTCGCGGTGGATATCGAATCCAGCGGCGACAGTGGCTTAAGCGCGGCCTTGAACAGAGATTACGATTTAGTCATTTTAGATCTAATGCTCCCCCGGATAGACGGATTCGAAATATGCCGCCAGCTGCGCACGGTGAAAGATATCCCCATCCTGATGGTCTCCGCCCGCAAAGAAGATATCGACAAAATACGCGGTCTGGGTTTAGGTGCCGATGACTATATTATAAAACCATTTAGCCCGGGTGAATTAGTAGCGCGAGTTAAGGCCCACCTGGCTCGTTATGAACGCTTACGCGGCAGTACGGTCGCCAAAAATGAAGAAATACGCATTCGCGGACTGCATATCGATAAAACTTCCCACCGGGTTTATATCAATAATGGAGAAGTCAACCTTACGGCCAAGGAATTCGATTTACTAGTGTTACTCAGCTCTAATCCCAACCGGGTTTTTAGTAAAACCGAATTGTTTGAAAGGATTTGGGGATTCGATTCCCTGGGTGACAGTGCGACGGTAACGGTTCACATCGGAAAACTACGCGAGAAAATCGAGCTAGTCCCCTCCAACCCTCAATATATCGAGACCATATGGGGAGTAGGCTACCGCTTTAAGATGTAAAATAACTGCGGTGCCAGGCACCGCAGTTATTTTTAATCCGGTATATTCTTGCCGGTGTATATTTCCATCATTTCCTTCTTGATCTGCTGCTTTATTTTATACCTCTTTCTGGTTTTGAGGTCTTGCTTGGCGGTCCCAAATAAGTAGTTGTTCAAATCAAATTCCTTTAATAGCATCTTGGTATGAAAAATGTTATCCTGATAGACATTAACATCTATCATTTGATAAAGATTACGGGTTTTACTGGCAATATAATTCTGAATGGAATTAATCTTATGATCAATAAAATATTTCTTACCGTCCAGATCCCGGGTAAATCCCCTAACCCGATAATCGATAATGGCAATGTCCGGACCGAAAATGTGAATCAGATAATTTAAGGCCTTGAGCGGGGAAATATGACCACAGGTAGATATATCTATATCAGCTCGAAAAGTACTTACACCTTTATCAGGATGGCTTTCCGGATAAGTATGCACCGTAATATGGCTTTTGTCCAAATGAGCAACTACCGTCTCCGGTAATGGACCCGGTGATTCCTTGTTGCTATCAATACGTCCCTCGCATCTGATATCATCCTCAGCAATCAGGATGGTCACACTGGCGCCCTGAGGATCATAATCCTGCTTGGCGATATTAAGAATATTGGCCCCAATTATTTTGGCGACATCGGTTAAGATGTTGGTCAGTCTTTCCGCATTATATTCTTCATCCACATATTCAATGTATTCTCGGCTGTGTTCCGGACTTATGGCATAGCAAATATCGTATAGGTTAAAACTTAGAGACTTGGTAAGATTATTGAAACCATAGAGCTTGAGCTTTTTACTAAGCGGTTTTATCTCCACGTTTATCTCCTTTCAGCCTGACCAACCTGGTCTTACATAAATAATCTCCGACATTATACTGAATATTTTAGCTGTGGAAATAACACGGCTTATTTAGCCGTTTTACATTTAAGGGCTTGTCCTGAATAATTGCGTCATACCTGCCTATGCAAATGACACCCTTACCACCTGACAAGCCCTCAGGCATCCAATTTCTACCCGAAGTTTTCACCACCGGCGGTAGCTTGAGAACGTTTCTCCTGGGTAATGGTAGCTTTCACCACTTCTACCGGCTTTAATATCGAAGCGGCCTTACTATTTCCCACCAAGGTTGGATAAACAGTTCTCCCGGTTACATCATTGGCTGCTTCCCGCTTAACATTCGGCTCTTCCCGGGTTACCAGCGTAGCATAAGGAGCATAAGTCCTTCTTACACTAGTACCTTTACCTTTTAGAGGCTGCGGCTGAACCACATTAGGGGTAATTTCACTTCCCGCAGTACTAGGCGCCAGCTCTAAAGAGCTGATGGAAATACCCCGGCTGTGGGCCGTATGGGCCCATTCTGCCTGGTTGTTGTGTTGGAACAATCCCCAAACAGTTACCGGGAACCAGGTAAGTCCGTAAAATGGATAAGTAATATAATATAAGTAGGCGCTGCGAGGAGCCTTCTCTAAAACCAAGCCCAGCATCGGATAGCAATATCCCAGTATTCCAAAGGTCCACCACGCCCAACCTGGTGCTAAACCGGAAATCGGCGAGGCGTAAATAGGAGTCGGCGCAAAGTAGTGGGCCGCACCCATGATAAAATTAAAAAGCATAACCGTAATCGCAAAGGGCTGGAATAAATATATAGCTCCGTCGATCGGATACCACTTTCTCTCTCTGATTCCCTTCTTCACCAGGGGAATCATATAACGGAAGGCTACATCCCAATGGCCCGACAGCCAACGAGTGCGCTGACGCCAGGTCTGGGAAAATAAAACTGGCTTCTCATCATAAACTTTAGCTTCATGTGCCCAGGAGGTCTTAATGCCATTCAGCAAAAGTTTCATAGTAAATTCAAGGTCTTCGGTAAGACAGGTAGCGCCCCAGCCGAACTCCTTGAGCAGTTTGTATTCCAGACAAACTCCGGTGCCACCCAAAGCGTTAGATAGGCCTTTGTTGAATCTAGCTAACTGCCACATGCGGTTCATCGACCAGTAAGCAGTTGCATATGAAGCGGTTACCCATGAATCGTTAGGATTCTTAGTATCCAAATAACCTTGAATGGAGCGATATCCCTTCTTTAATTTAGAGTTCATCTCCAGTAAGAAATTGGCGGAAACTACATTGTCAGCATCAAATAAGCAAATAGCATCGTATTTTTGTTCTTCCATATTGAATAACTTGTCAAACATCCACTCTAAAGCAAAACCCTTCCCCTTTTCCGGGGCAAAACGCTCGAATACATTGGCACCTTCCTGACGGGCAACTGCTGCGGTGTTATCAGAACAATTATCGGCAATTACATATATATCAAAAAGCTCCACCGGATAATTGAGCTGTTTTAGACTTTCCAAATGATACCGGATAACTGCTTCCTCATTGTGGGCAGCTGTAATAAGAGCAAACCTCTTTTCTGGAATAAAGTCCTTGTCCTCATCATGCTTGCGCCAACCATAAACAGATATATAATAGTAGTATAATAAAACCAGTAATATCAACGCTTCTGATAAGGTTACAATAACCGTGAGCGTATAAAATAACCAACCTTCAAACAAAACTTAGTACCCCTTCCTTTAATGTATTATGCTGCTTTAGTTTCTATAAATGCTTATTCTATAATTCGCTATTAGATGCTTCGGAGCAGTAGTTCAACCCTATAAACTCTACCAGAAATTGTGTGGGGTTACAACTTTTTTCGTAACGAAACCAAATACGGGTTGTACCCTCCAGACCTTAGGCGTAAGCTTGATTCAACTTTCATAATTAAAATAGATATAGTTAGAAATTGCAACCAAACTCAGTCTAACAAACATATCCTTAGTATTACATTAGTAGGTTATAATCATGCCTATTTCATTTGCTTGATAAATTGAAAAAGGTCCCGCAGGCTGCCTTTCCAATCCGGACGGTAAGGACTGTTCCCCAGGTCAATTAAACGGTCCTTCACCAGATAAGTTTTGATTCCCAGCGTTCCGGCAGCCAAATCTTCCCGAGTATCATTGCCCACCATCAAACACTCTGCCGGGTCTATCCCAATGCGCTGTACAATTTCCTGATAATACTGGGGATGGGGCTTACAGTAATGCATGGTCTCATAAGAGGTAATTAGTTCATAAGGGAACCTTCCTACCCCTGCCCAATCCAAGCGACACTGAATTGCCCTTAACGGAAACACCGAATTTGTAGCAATAACTACTTTAATATCTCGTTCAAAGACCCCTGTCATCATCTCCGGTACCCCGGCGAAAGGACTACAGTACTCGCTCAGCCGTGGAAACTCGCTTGAGTAGAACTTATCGAAGAAAGCTCTTATCTCAAGTTCATCAGCTTCCAGATTAGCAATAAAATCCTGCATAAAGGTTTCTTCATTACTAGTCTCTGGATTAAGATTGCTTATCATAACCTCAGTAGAACGGAGCAACTGCTCAATCAGCCGTTGGGAATTATGTTTAACCTGGGATATGGCCATCTTTTCCATTTTTCCAAAGTACTTTTGCAGAAAATAATCCATATCAATATCCAGCAAAGTACCATCCAAATCGAACAAAATAGCTTTAAACACTTTACACCTCTATACTTTGCAAAACATATTTACCTAATTACCATTATTTATAGATTATACCACCAATATCACGCATAGCAATATGGGTTTAGCCATGGCACTATTGCCACATTGACGGAACCAAAAACAAAACCTATACTTTATACTAATGCTTGGCCAACAACACTTGTTAATCATGAAAGGAACACTCATGGAAGCAAATCTATTCATCAACCTAATCGATATTTTATTACACGTCGATAAATACCTCACTCAAATAATACAGGACTATGGGACGTGGGCCTACCTCATCCTTTTTTTGATTGTCTTTTGCGAGACCGGTCTGGTTGTTACCCCTTTCTTACCCGGCGACTCACTGATTTTTGTCCTGGGTGCATTATCGGCCAGCGGTGAGATAAATCTGGTGGCCATCGCCAGTGTTCTCATGTCAGCTGCCATATTGGGAAATATAGTAAACTATGAAATTGGCAGAATAATAGGCCCCAAGGTATTCGAAGCAGGCCAATCACGGTTCCTCAAACGGGAATACCTGTTGCGCACCCATGAATTTTATGAGAAACACGGTGGCAAGACCATAATTATCGCTCGCTTTATTCCCATCATCCGTACTTTTGCTCCCTTTGTAGCTGGTATCGGACAGATGAGCTACGCTCCTTTCCTGGTATACAATATTAGTGGCTGCGTCGCATGGGTACTTCTCTTCTTATTAGGTGGTTATTCCTTTGGTAATATTCCTGTGGTGGCAAATAATTTTACCCTGGTCGTTCTGGCCATAATTTTCATATCCTTTTTACCCGGTATTATTACCTTTATCCGCCACCAAAGGAAGAAAAACACCGAACATAGCCAAGGCTAAACCCGCCCAGGTTCCGCCAGGATCGTCCACATACTTTTAAAATAAACAACGCATAATAGTATAAACTAATGTAAAG
>CAZYJA010000107.1:0-8676 GCA_964647245.1 uncultured Syntrophomonas sp.
GGTGGCGAGAGAAACGCCTTTATTAGGCATTTGTCTGGGGCTGCAGCTTCTTTTCAGCGAGAGCGATGAAAATGGATTACATCAGGGTCTGGACATTATAAAAGGCCGGGTGGAAAAATTTGAACTTCCCCCTGGTTTCAAAGTGCCGCATATGGGCTGGAACCAAATCGAAGTAAGCCCAGCCGGTAATTTGTTGAATAAGATTCCCTCGGGAAGTTATTTTTACTTTGTGCACTCATATTATGTGGTTCCTGAGGATGAGAATGTGGTTGCAGCCCGGACTGATTATGGTCTTAATTTCGTTTCGGCCATAGAAAAAGACCGACTTTTTGCCACTCAGTTCCATCCCGAAAAATCCAGTGAACTGGGACTAAAAATATTAAAGAGATTTGGAGAAATGTTATCATGATTATTTATCCTGCCATCGATTTAAAAGATGGACAGTGTGTGCGCCTGGTGCAGGGCAAAAAAGAGAATAAAACCGTTTATTCAGATACCCCGGGCAAGCAAGCGGCATTATTTCAGGCCCAGGGAGCCGAGTATCTGCATGTGGTTGACCTGGACGGGGCATTTGAAGGCAGTCCCCGTAATCTAGCCGCCATCAAAGAAATAGCAGCCTCCATTAGTATCCCTTTTCAGGTAGGCGGCGGTCTCCGCAGCCGAGAAGATGTGGAGCGACTTTTAGGTATGGGTGCCAGCCGGGTAATTATTGGCACCCGGGCAGTTACCAGCCCAGCATTTATAACCGAACTTCTGGCTGACTTTGGCCCGGAAAGGATCATTTTAGGCCTGGATGCCCACAAGGGTATGGTAGCCATTGAGGGCTGGGTGGAGAAATCAAGTCTGCGGGCTCTGGAATTTGGTAAGCAAATGCGGGAGCTGGGGATCAAAACTGCTATTTATACAGATGTTGCCATGGATGGGCTTATGCAGGGGCCTAACCTGGCATCCATTAATGCCATGGCACTTAGCAGTGAGCTGAAAATCATCGCTTCGGGCGGGGTAAGCAGCCTGGCGAATATTAAGGCCTTGAAACAAATGGAGAGTCTGGGGGTAACCGGGGCAATCATCGGTAAAGCTTTATACGATGGAAAGATTAGCCTGGAAGAGGCACTTAGTGCTGCGAAGTAAAATTTGCCGACCGAAGGGAGACCTGCTATGCTGGCCAAAAGAATAATCCCCTGCCTGGATGTACATGCCGGCAGGGTAGTCAAAGGGATCAATTTTGTTAACTTAAGGGACGCGGGTGATCCGGTGGAGTTAGCCGCCTATTACGACCGAGAAGGAGCTGATGAACTGGTATTTCTGGATATCACCGCATCTTCTGAAGCCAGGAAAACCATGCTGGAAGTCGTTCGAAACACAGCCCGGGAAGTTTTTATACCCTTTGCGGTAGGTGGTGGACTTCGCAGTATTGACGACATTCGGGATACACTCAATGCCGGTGCAGACAAAGTATCTATAAACTCAGCTGCCATAAAAGAGCCATCGCTCATAACTGAGGGAGCCAGAAAATTCGGCAGCCAGTGTATTATTGTGGCGATAGATGCGCGCAGCCGGGATGGCGGAGGCTGGGAGGTATACATAAACGGTGGTCGAACCCCTACCGGGATAGATGTACTCAAATGGGCCCGGAAAGTAGAAGCTCTGGGCGCGGGGGAAATACTCTTGACCAGTATGGATAAAGATGGCACCAAAGACGGCTATGATATTCCCCTGACAGCGGCGATCAGTGAAGCTCTTTCCATTCCAGTCATTGCCTCAGGAGGCGCCGGTAATCTGGAACACCTCTTTGAAGCCTGTACCGATGGCCAGGCCGATGCCGTCTTGTGTGCATCTATTTTTCATTATCGGGAATATACGGTGCGGGAAGCCAAAACATACCTAAGGGGAAAAGGAGTGGAAATAAGATTATGATCAAAACAATCAGATTTGATGAGCGGGGTCTAGTTCCAGCTATTATTCAGGATTATGAGAGTAATCAGGTATTAATGCTAGCCTATATGAATGCTGAATCCCTGGAAAAGACCCTGAGTACAGGGACTACCTGGTTCTACTCGCGCAGCCGGCAAGCGCTCTGGAATAAGGGCGAGACATCCGGCCATTTCCAAACAGTCAAAGAGATATTATTTGACTGCGATGAAGATACCCTGCTAATAAAAGTTGAGCAGCAAGGTGCTGCTTGTCATACTGGGCACTATTCATGTTTTTATCGGAATGCTGCCAAAGAGAACATTGCTCCGCTCGTGGTTGATCCAACTGAGATTTTCGATTCTCAGGCGAGTGCTGGTATACTATTCGAACTATACGATCTAATTGTCGACCGGCAACGAAAAATGCCCAAAGGTTCATACACCACCTATCTTTTCGATAAGGGAATAGATAAGATACTGAAAAAGGTAGGGGAAGAGAGTGCCGAGGTGATAATCGCCTCCAAAAACCGTGAAAAGTCGGAAGTGATTTATGAGAGCTCAGACTTGATTTACCATCTGTTAGTCCTTCTGGTGGAACAGGGAGTAACCTTGGGCGATATATGTGCAGAGCTCAAATCAAGACGATAATATAGATGCAGGGGGAAGACCGACAAGGGGACGGTTTGGCAAATTAGGGAAATACGGAGACGGTTTGGAAATTCGAGGACGGTTCTTGAATTTCCAAACCGTCTCCTTGTCTCACAATGGCGCCATCCCCTTTTAATGGGATTAACCTGTTCCATTCTTTGTGGTATTATAAGAGTAGTGAATACTGATAAGTGAATTGATGAAAGCGGGTAACAGTTATGGCAGATATTTTAGAAGGTCTTAATGAACAGCAGCAGGAGGCAGTCCTGCACTTCGATGGACCATGTATGGTACTGGCAGGAGCTGGCAGCGGTAAGACCCAGGTACTTACCCGTAGGATCAGTAATCTGATAGATAACGGAGTACACCCCGATGCAATTCTGGCTATAACATTTACTAATAAAGCTGCTCAGGAGATGCGTGCTCGGGTAGCAGCTCTAATACCTGATTATAATGGTCATTGGATTCAAACCTTCCATGCGGCTTGTTATAAAATTCTGCGCATGGATATTAATTGCCTGGGTTATGAGAGGAACTTTGCCATATTGGGGGAAGGGGAAAGTAAGACCCTAATAAAAGAGATTCTTAAAGAAGAAAATGACTATGAGAGTAAGCCGGATGAATTGCTATATGTTATTAAACAAGCTAAAAATAGCCTGAAGAATCCGGAAACATATTTTAGTAATCTGGATGCTTCACCCTTATCCAAAGATAAGTATTACCGCGTATATAGGCTTTACAACGCTCGCCTGAAGGATTTTAACGCGCTTGACTTTGAAGATCTTATTATCTTAAGCATTAAGTTATTCAAAGAAAACCCGGAGATCCTGGAAAAATATCAGCGTCGGTTTCAGTATGTTATGGTGGATGAATATCAGGATACCAACTATGCCCAGTATTTATTAGCCAACCTCCTGGCAGGCCGACATCGCAATATCTTTGCGGTGGGTGACCCCGACCAGTCGATTTACAGCTGGAGGGGCGCTGAGCCCGGTAATGTAAAGAAGTTTTTGCTAGACTACCCGGATACCAGGTTGGTCAAGCTGGAAGTGAATTATCGTTCCAGCAAGCAGATTCTGGATGCGGCTAATGCGGTGATCAGAAATAATGTGGATCGGGAAGAAAAGAATCTCCGTACCGAAAATGAGCAGGGCGACAAAATTATTTACTTTTGTGCCGGAGACAGCTTTCAGGAAGCTCAGTTCGTGGCCAATACCATCGCTGATTTAGTGGATCGGGAAAGCAGAAGTTATAACGAATCGGCCATTTTCTATCGGACTCATGCGCAGTCCCGTATCATTGAAGAAGCCCTGCTGCGCAAGTATATACCCTATCGCATTATTGGGGCTCGCAAGTTCTACGAAAGAAAAGAGATAAGAGACATAGTGGCCTATCTTAAGCTGGTTTGCAATAAAAATGACCGCTTAAGTTTTCGCCGGGTTATTAATATCCCCCGGCGGGGCATAGGAGACAAAACCATCGAGAAATTGGAAGAGCACGCCACAAATGAAGGTATGCCGATCATTGAAGTGTTAGCTAATGCTATGGATATTGCAGGCATCAGTAAGAAAATGGCCAATACCCTGGAAGACTTTTTTGGGATGATTACCTATTTCGGCAATCTTCATGATTCAGGTGCTCCGGTAAGGGACATATTGGATCAGGTTATGAATATGAGCGGTTATATCGACGACCTAAAGAAAAATAATGTCGCTGAGGCGCAGACCCGCATCGAAAACCTGCAGGAACTACGATCCCTGGCGGTTGAATTTGAGCGAGAGGGCATTGAGAACTTGGATGATTTTCTGGCTCGAATTGCTTTGGTACAAGATACCGATGAATTGGATCATACCGATTCAGTGGTCCTAATGACCTATCATGGAGCCAAGGGCCTGGAGTTCCCGGCTGTGTTTATGACTGGCATGGAGGAGGGGGTTTTCCCGTCCTATCGTACCGAAACTACCGAGGATATGGAAGAAGAGCGCAGGTTATGCTATGTAGGGATTACCCGGGCGAGAGAAAAACTATATCTCACTAATGCAGTTTCCAGGCTTTTATATGGTTACGAGCGCAATAATCCCCCTTCCCGCTTTATTAAGGAGATACCGGCGGAGTTAATCGAATCGCCCCATGAGAAGAAAAGAGTGGGCGGCAAGCTTTTTGAAGGAGATACGGTGATACACAAGAAGTTTGGGGTCGGTACGGTTTTGAAGTTAGCGGAAAATGAAATCGCTATTGTTGATTTTGAAAGGGCGGGAACCCGTACGCTACGTTTAGATATGGCTCCTCTGGAGAAGATAGTATAAAGAGCCTATGAGCCTTAAGTAAAGTGAGGAACTGGATAAGTATGAACGTAGCCGAGAGGATCAGCGAGTTACGCGAGCAGCTCGAATACCATAACCGGAAATACTATGAGGAAGACTCACCGGAAATCAGCGATTACGAATACGATAATATGCTGCGCGAGCTGGAAAACCTTGAAAATGAACATCCTGAATTTCTAGTGCCAGACTCTCCTACCCAACATGTCGGTGGAAAGGCTAGGCTGGAAGCCGGCAAGAAAATCCGCCATGATGTGCCCATGTTATCACTGGATGATAAATTCTCCCGGACCGAAATTATTGATTTTGTGATCAAAATGCGGCGAGAATTGGGTGAGCCCTCGTTTGTCGTCGAACCCAAAATTGACGGCCTATCGGTTGCATTACGGTACCGGGACGGAGAATTTGTGCAGGGTATTACCCGTGGTGATGGGATAAACTTCGGGGAAGACGTAACTGCCAATCTTAAAATGATAAAATCCATTCCCCAGACATTAATCGAAAAAATCCCTTATCTCGAAGTTCGGGGTGAGGTCTATATGGATAACAAGGTATTTGAAGAAGTAAATGCGCGTCAGGAGGAAGAAGGCAAGAAAATCTTTGCCAATCCTCGCAACTGCGCAGCGGGTACCTTAAGAATGCTGAACCCTCAGGTGGTTGCCGAGCGCAAACTCTCCATAATCATATTTAACCTGCAGGCGGTTCGGGGCAAAGATTTCAAATCCCATGCGGAAACCCTGGATTGGTTGTCTAATCAGGGCTTTCAGGTGTCCAAATATACCCGCTGCTCCAATGAGGACCAGGTATGGGAAGCTATCATGACCATTGATAATAACAGGGGAGTATATTCCTATGGGTTAGACGGAGCGGTGGTAAAAGTCGACAGCCTCTCAGATCGTGAGAAATTGGGTGCTACCTCCAAGGTCCCCAGATGGGCGGTTGCCTATAAATATCCCCCCGAAGAAAAGCCAACCGAAGTACTTAATATCGAGGTTAATGTGGGCCGAACCGGCAGATTAACCCCCTTGGCAATTTTGAACCCAGTTACCTTGGCTGGGACAACCGTATCGCGCGCATCACTGCATAACCAGGACCAAATTGACCGTTTGGATATCCGGATTGGTGATACGGTCATGGTTCGTAAAGCTGCCGAAATCATCCCTCAGATTATAGGCGTAGTAACCGATAAACGTCCCGAAGGAACTTCACCTTTCCGAATTCCTGATAAATGTCCGGTCTGTGGTTCCTCAGCAGTTCGAGGGACCCTTAATGATAATGAAGGGGCCGCTATTTTTTGCACTAATTCTAATTGTCCGGCCCAACTGGCTCGGCTTTTAATCCATTTCGCATCCCGCCCCGCCATGGATATTGACGGATTAGGTCCGGCCGTGGTAGAAACACTTCTTGAAAAAGGGTACCTAAAAGATTTGTCAGATATCTATTACCTTAAGGATCGCCGAGCTGATCTTATTAGAGACGCCATAACCGGCAGGCCCAATGCCAAAAAATCTGATACCTCCAAGAGTACCGATAAGCTTCTGGCAGCCATCGAGCGCTCTAAAGACAACGATATCGATAGATTAATCAACGGATTAGGCATATCAAACGTGGGAAAATTTGCGGGCAACCTATTGAAGAATAACTTTGCTGATATGTTCGCCATTGCCGATGCTAGTTTTGATGAACTAGTGGGGTTGGATGGGTTCGGCGAAATAAGTGCTAAAGCCGTAGGAGATTTTTTTGCCCAGCCGCAAACCAGGTATATCCTGGAGCGGCTGCAAAACGCCGGCGTCAATATGAAGTCCAAAGCCCTTAATCGTTTAAATAATGGTATCTTCGAGGGTGCCACCTTCGTTATTACCGGTACCCTGCCCACCATGACCAGGGATGAAGCGACGGAGCTTATAGAAAAACATGGCGGACGGGTTTCCGGAAGCGTTTCCAAGAAAACCACCTACCTCCTGGCCGGTGAAGAAGCCGGCAGCAAACTCACCAAAGCCCAGAGTCTGGGAATAAAAGTTCTTACAGAGGACGATCTCATAAATATGCTCAAGTAAGAAATCAGTTAATTAAAAAACAAATGGCGTGGCTAAAATTTACAATGGCCACGTCGTTTTCATTTCATAAACTACTGGCAGCAGACACCATGTCCATGACCGGATGTCAGCAGAGGGAATGTACTGATACTGGACTTTTAGTGATACTAATAATGCAGATTATACTTATCCTGGACCCCGTACTGTACCATCTTTAGGGGGCTGGTATGGTCAGACAGACCGCAATACTTCCGACGGGGAGTATCATACCGGTTGCACTACTGTGATGGTGCGGAAAGTATTTGGTAATTATACTGTCAGTAATCTAGATTTGTTAAGTCAGGTGGATATTGTTAAAATACAAAGCAAGATGATGGTTTTATCAATTGTTTTAACAATCTAATTATCTTAAATGGAGGACAGATGGATCTTAAATATAAACTGGAAGATACTCCGCCTTTAGGGCAGAACATACTCTTCGGCATACAGTGGCTGGCCGTCAGCCTGCCCGGGATAATAATTATGGGCAAGCTGCTGGGCGCTATGCAGGGATCAACTGCATTTGAAATCCTTTACCTGCAGAAGCTATTTGCAGTAATAGGTTTTAGCCTTCTTATACAGTTGTTCTGGGGACATCGTTTGCCCGTAGTTGTGGGACCATCAACCGTGTTATTAATTGGGATTCTGGCTTCCCAGGGTCGTTCAGCCAATTCTATATACACATCGCTGATAGTGTGTGGCTTACTGCTCTTTCTGTTGGCTATCAGTGGGGTATTTGCCAGGCTCCAAGCCCTGTTTACCCCTCGGGTTGTAGCGGTAATTCTGCTTCTGGTGGCATTTACGATAACCCCTACGATTATTAATTTGATTAGTACTGGACAGGGCCCCTGGCCGATGATTCATCTGGGTTTTGCTTTCATTTTCATTATGCTGATGTTTGTCGGACAACGGTTCCTGCAGGGTTTATGGAAATCAACCCTCATATTGTGGGCAATGCTGGTGGGAACCTTGGCTTATCTGGTGATTAACCCGGTGTGGAATGCTGGACTCGCGGGTGATCTGCCGGTCATAGCGGTATTCACCCAAAATCTTAACAGCAGTCTAAGCTTTGACCCGGCTCTATTAATAGCCTTTCTGCTCTGCTATCTGGGTTTGGCAATAAATGATCTGGGATCTATTCAGGCCGTAGGGTCGGTGCTAAAGGCCCCCAATATGGCGCAGCGCTTAAATCGCGGCATAGCCGCCACCGGTTTGGCCAATGCCCTGGCCGGATTTATGGGCGTAATAGGCCCAGTGAATTTTTCGTTTAGCCCGGGAGTAATAGCTTCTACCGGCTGTGCTGCTCGCAAAAGCCTGGTGCCTACCGGCATGGCCTTGATCATTCTGGCTTGCTTGCCCCGGGGTTTGTTTTACCTGTCATTTATACCTTCGGTGGTTATTGGCTGTATTCTGCTCTATATCATGTGTACCCAGGTGGCATCAGGACTGCTGTTAGCCCTGGATGCATTGGGTGAATCGCGTTTTGACAACGCACTTCTGATAGGTTTGCCGATTTTAACCGGGATCATTATTGCTTTTCTCCCGCCCACCGTGGTGACTACCTTTCCGGCCAGTCTGCGGCCTATTCTTAGCAATGGCTTTGTGGTGGGCGTACTTTGTTCGTTGCTACTTGAACACATTATTATGAAACCAGCAGAGGAGTGATGAACCTATCTTCCCCGTAATTTTAGCTCAACAACCAATTTTCAGCTTCTACAG
>CAZYJA010000108.1:0-6588 GCA_964647245.1 uncultured Syntrophomonas sp.
AAAATGGGGTGGCTTTTTCAGTTGATGCCCAGCTGCCGCAGGTACTTTCCATTTCCGAAACCGAGCTGTGCGCCCTGCTGGCAAACGGCCTGGAAAACGCTATAGCGGCTGCCGCTCAGGTTGATGATGAACAATTCAGAAAAGCCAGAATAAGCTGCCAAACCCACAAGGGCAATTTGTTGGTTTTTATAGAGAACAGCTTCACGGGTGAAGTGGAAATGGAAAACGACTTGCCGCAAAGCCTCCGGGAGGGTCATGGCTTTGGGGTGAAAAGCATGGCCATGATTGCTGAAAAGCATAACGGCTACTGCTCCTTTGAGGCCAAGGGCGAAGTATTTACTCTGAGAATTGTGCTGCCGCTGTGACGTTGGGCATACTTCTGGTCTCGAACAGAAATCACATTAGGCACTGTAGGTTGGGTAAGGTTGCAATCCAAACTGAAGCCCTAAACTAGCGACCGCAATCTCGATTCAGGCCGATTTAGTGCTGGGATACTCCGGACTACTGTGCGGAGCAGCTTTATCGCTCTTTGTTGTATAATTTTACCTGCATGAAAGTTATAACTTTACTTTTTTTCATGGCATCGGCAGCAAAAAAAACCTCCCAACAGTCCCTAAGTCTGTTGGAAGGTTTTATAGAGTATCTGAGGAGGCAGGTAAATTACTTCAAGGGCTTATGGCTCTTCGGTCAAGGTAAAACGCCAGGCACAGAACCATTCCTCCGGATGAGCGTCTGGCGGGCACCCTATACATTCTGTTTGAATTCTGGAATCGATTGCTCGAGCGAAACTGCTGTATTCCACCAATCCGGCTGATTTGCAGGGGTAATCATCTAATCCTTGCCGCTTGCGGGCGGATTGTACCCGACAGTCGTTCATCTGAAATACAATGCTGGTGGGACTTTCTTCAATAATCGACTGGATATTCAACCGGGCATACATCCTAAACTGCAAGGCTTTCTTCAGCCCATCCAAGCCAGGTTTTTCCTCAAGTCCAAGATAGCGTTTGATCGACCAGGCTTCAAAAGGCGAAAATTTTGCCCAACATGTGTCGTTGCAGCGCTTGGCATCATACATTCCATGTTTGAATTCTACCGCCTGGAACCAGATACCATCATTGGCCAACCAATTTGCACCCAGACCGGTGACTAATTCCAGCAATTTTTCTTGGGGCATGTCTATAAAAGCTTTGGGTACCCCGTTGACCATTTCGAAACCAAGAAGTTTCGCCAGGCGATTCATTTGGATGTTATAACTTTTAGGATACGCATCGCTCATGATCTTGAGGGCTTCGTCAGTCCCCATCTGATGTTCGACTTCCTTGAACCAAAATACGTGATGTACTAAGGTCCGGTGCAACATATCGACCGCGAGCCGGGCTAAATCCTCTTTTCCAAGTCCTTCATATAGATTCGTTTCGATTTTCATATGTTTCCTCCTATCCAATTACTAATAAATGCTGGTTCTGTCCACCCAATCTCTGCGATAAATGCATTTTGCTTTTTATTCAGGCAGAACCGCAACTAGGAACCAAGATAAATTTGTGTAGTCAAAATATGGTGCCTTCCTGCTCTAATGCCTCCACTAATGCTTCATAATCATTTTCCAGCGCAATAAATACATAAATCTGAGCATTAGAACCCAAGTTTCACCTCCCTCCTGAACAAGTCGGAATTAATTTCATATGTGTAGCTATTTCACTTAATAGGGGATGTTAACGTTAGAATCAGGTTTTAAATAATATGACTGAACATTCATTCATAATATAATAATTTTGAGTCATTATTAAAACCCTGGGGCATCATTAATTCTTCATTTTCAAATCAATTCCAGGAAGCGCATCCTTGTTAAGTTCGAGATACTTACGGATGTTTTTGTCAAGGAACTCAGGTTTGAGCAAACCCCGGGCCAGGGAATGGTGAAAGGATACTACCAAAGAAATCATCTCATCGGCGGAGATGTCTTTCATAACAATCCACTTATATACTGAATAGTTAATAATGGCCAGGGTAGAATACGCAATCGGTACTACCGGAAGATCGCAGAAAACACCCTTATCAATTCCATATTTATTATTTTTACTCATAAAAAGGATCAATCTATCGTCAAAATTCTTGAGGCATTGGTCAACATTGCTGCCCAAGCCACGAACTCGACTGTATATTTCTGCCATTTTCTCGTTTCGAACAAACACCTCCATGATGGATCGTTTGGTTTCAATAAACCTTAAATTTAAGTCCCTCTCTATTGTGAAGAATTCGTTAACAGCCGCAATAATTTGATCTAGAAAATCATTGAGAAGTACGGTCAAAACCTTTTCTTTACTATCGAAATATTTATAGAAGGTTCCAGTACCGTAGCCAGATTTATCAATAATATCTCTTACCCGAGTGTTGACATATCCTTTCTCAGCAAACAGATCAAGTGCGCATTCGAGGATTCTATCACGTTTTTCTTGCATATTAGCTGTAAGTACACTCACTATAATGCCTCCAATACAGACGGAACATTCATTCAGTTAATTCCATTGTAGGCTGTCTGTAAATAATGTCAAGCATTTTCTCTAATCACCAGTAATAACATCCAGAAATATTTGTTAGTGCATTTGTAATTGTATGTCTTTCCTGAATACCACTGCCAAATTCTCTGGCTCAAAATATTTATTAAGAGACAGAAATCCCGATCCAGGTCGAGAGCGCTATGCTTTTGATTTTTTGCAGGTTGACTGGGGGAGAACAAGGAGGCCCTTTTATCAGACAAATTCCACTGCGGGATATCGTCTTTGGCGTTCCCTTAAACAAGTGTTGTTGCTGGGGTGTGCCCTACAGCGGCATGATTATAATGGCAAATAATGGACTGAGCGAGCTATTAGTGATATGATTTTTTGTGGATATTTTTATAGTTGACCAAAACACGAGTAATTTTTAGTTAGAAAGGGATGCGTGATATTGGATCTAGATTTGAGGAAAATGGAACCGAGACATGCTCACGATTTACTGACAAGTTGTATTATACCGCGACCCATTGCCTGGGTATCATCTATCAATCACGAAGGAAAGATAAATTTGGCTCCCTTTAGTTTTTTTACTGGTGTATCGTGGCATCCTCCTATTGTGGCTTTTTCTGTAGTGAATAGATCAGATGGGACGAAAAAAGATACTGTTATCAACATTAATGAGATACCCGAATTTGTTATTAACTTAGTATCAACAGAATTACTTACAGTAATGGAATATTCAGCAAGACCTATACCTTATGGAGAAGATGAATCTTGTATAGAAGGAATTCATTTCTCTCCGTCCCAAATGATAAGACCCTATCGCGTTCAAGAAGCCAAAGTTTCATTTGAGTGTACTCTGGAGCGCATTATAACCGTAAATGAGGGAGCTAATGCCGGAAATTTGATTCTTGGTCGAGTACAACTCCTTCATGTTAGAGATGATCTAGTTAAGGATGGGCGAGAGGTTGATTGGCATAGTCTGGATGCCCTTGGTAGACTTAGTGGCAATCGATATTGTGCTATCCGCTCAATTATTGAGAGTGAAACCAACTAATAGAGTTGCCGTTGGGCTGCCGTTTCCTGATTGTGGATATGGGCAGCCCCGCCTCCACCACAATTTGTCTGAAAACCCCATTATATGCGGGGTTTTTAGTTTTTATGCAGTTCTTTAACCCTGTTCCCTTGCAGTAAAATCTGATCTCAAATATCTGAGTAGATAGAAGTTCAATATTGCGCCCACATTCCATCATCAATCTCCGGCTGGAACGAATGCGGTTAAAGTAACCGAGCTGACGTAATAAAAAAGCCGGTGGGTGTTAATAATACTTTACCTTAAATAGGGCAAATTATCCTATGGAGGTGATAAGTAATGAATGGAAATGCAGAACTTTTGAACTTTGTCTATCAAAATTCTCAAATGGGCGTGGATACAATAGAACAACTAATAGGGATTGCCGAGGACGATGAATTTAAAAGACATTTAGAGGCTGAATATAACGGGTACAAAGACATCCATACTAAAGCCGAGATTTTACTAAATACCAATGGTTATGATGAAAAAGGGCTTAGTACACTTGAAAAAATTAAAACTTATATGATGATTAACATGCAAACCTTGACCAATAAAACGTCTTCTCATATTTCGGAAATGTTAATGATAGGAAGTAACATGGGTATAATAGATGCTGTAAAAAACTTAAAGAGATATTCAGGAGCAGAAGAGGAAATTACTGGTCTTATGGAAAAGCTGCTAAAATTTGAAGAAGACAATTTCCAACAGTTAAAGAAATTCCTATAGCCGAAAAAATGACGCAAATATGGGCTAAACATGCAATCGAAACATTGCGAAACACTAATTGATAGTGAATTCGGGCCATCAATGCATCCAGTGGAGGAGCTAATACGGAGGTAATATAAATGTGAGCAAAAATATTGTTATAACAGGTAGTACTAGGGGTATAGGCTTTGCAATGGCTTGCGAATTTATAAAAGCAGGCTGTAAAGTTACCCTATCCGGAAGACACGAGATCCTGACAGTGATAAGCATGAATTGCTTAAAGCTTTGGGCGGTGAGTATATTTATATATCTTGTAATGTACAGGATAAAAGCAGTCTTCAAAAGTTATGGGATTTGTCCGCTGATAAATGGGGGCATATTGACATCTGGATTAACAATGCAGGACAAAACGCTCCGTACAAATTTGTCTGGGAAACAGATGAATACTATACTGACACCATAATCCATACCAATATCGCCGGTATGATTTTTGGTTCCCAAATAGCTGCTGCCGCTATGCTCAAGCAAAGGCACGGTGCCATTTACAGTATGGAAGGGCTTGGCTCTAATGATATGATTCAGATCAAAACTATACTATACGGCACAACCAAACGAGCATTGACATATTTTATGAACGGACTGGCCCAAGAGCTGGAGGGAAGTGGCATTATTGCAGGACGATTGTCGCCTGGAATGATGCTGACAGACTTTATTACAAAAAGCCCCGACGGAGATACTTCCGAGGTAATTGCAGACGATAACTTCAAGAAAATATTTAACATTTTGGCTGACCGACCGGAAACGGTGGCGGCATTCTTAGTACCACAGATGCTATCCAACACCAAAAACGGCAAGCAGATTGCCTGGCTGACAAAAGGCAAAGTTATGTCAAGATTTATCATGGCTCCATTTTCTAAAAGAAAGTTATTGTAAACTGTAACACGGGCATCTGTCAGCAGCTCGGATGATGTGAATACAGCAATCATGCCAATCACTATGATTTCTCTGATATCGTTTTATGCGGCATACGTTCCAGCAACTTTGCTAAATGCCGGGAAAAGTTAATGAGATCACTAATTTTAAGATCCTCGACCAACTAAGTTTTCCATTAGGTTGGCTAAGGGCACTACGGAACTATTGATAACTGTTCCAATGCGGCTTCAGTTACGGTAGGCAATTATGGCCAGGAGGTAAAGCTTTTCAGATTTAGACGTTCACCCGCTCAAATGATCATAGGGTCGGAATCTAAATAATAGATTCCGACCCTTTTGGCGTTAAGTGGCTTAAGTTTACCTAAGGTTATCACCGTAATTTCGTTTAGGGCGGAAAATACGGGGTTGAAGAAGTCGTTATTTAAAGTAGTTCACCCCGGCCTCAAATAGAAGCTGGTCTTTTTCGTTGGGAATGTTAATATAAAGATTTTTGCCGATTCTTTCGGAGTGCGCCATTTTTCCTAATATCCTGCCGTCAGGACTGGTAATTGCCTCTACTGAGTAATCGGAACCATTGGGGTTAAACCTAATGTCATAGGAGGGATGTCCTTCATAATCCACATATTGAGCAGCAATTTGACCGCTCTTCATCATTTGCTGCATATCTGCCTCACTGGCTACAAAACGGCCTTCCCCATGGGATATGGCGATTTGATGAATATCTCCGGCCTCTACATTGGCAAACCAGGGAGATAAAACCGAAGATATCCTGGTTTTCACCATGCAGGACATATGGCGGCCAATCCTGTTATAGGTCAACGTAGGTTGGTTTTCGTCGATTTCCCGGATTTCACCATAGGGAACAAGACCCAGCTTAATCAAGGCCTGAAAACCGTTGCAGATACCCAGCATCAAACCATCTCTGTTTTTCAGCAGATCCATCACCTCATCCCGTATGCGCGGGTTACGGAAGACCGTGGCAATAAATTTGCCGGAACCATCGGGTTCGTCGCCGGCACTGAAGCCGCCCGGAAGCATAATGATTTGGGATTGTTTGATTTTTTCGGCCATGATTTTGATGGATTCTTCTATAGCCGCAGGCGTGAGATTTTTGATAATAAATACATCGGTTTCGGCCCCCGCCAATTCAAACCTTTTTTTCGTATCATATTCGCAGTTGGTACCGGGGAATACGGGAATAAATACCCGAGGAATGGCTACTGTTATTTTAGACTTGGCCTGTCCGCGCTGGTTATAGGATAGAGCCGGCGGTGCCGGTAGTTCAATGTCAGCCGTTTTCGTTGGAAATACTTTTTCCAGGGGTGCTTCCCAGGCATCTTGGATTTCCTGCAGGCTGAGGGTCATGCCGTTGATTTCAATG